>NZ_JBSFVR010000019.1:0-46569 GCF_053592415.1 Streptomyces sp. NPDC002690
GCTCCAGCCCGCGCAGCGAACGGCGCAGCTCGCGCCGGTGGCGCTGGACGACGTGGCGCGGCATGTCCGACCGGTCGGGCCGCTTCGCGTTGCGCGCCAGGCAGACCTCCTCGGGCAGGTCGAGCACGACGGCCACCGGCAGCACGTCGTACTCCCGGGCCAGCTGGACGAGCTTGCGACGGGACTCCGACTGCACGTTGGTGGCGTCCACGACGGTCAGCCGGCCCGCTTCGAGGCGCTTGCCGACGATGTAGTGGAGGACCTCGAAGGCGTCGCGGCTCGCGCTCTGGTCGTTCTCGTCGTCGGCGACCAGGCCGCGGCAGAAGTCCGAGGAAACGACCTCGGTGGGCTTGAAGTGGCGGTGCGCGAACGTCGACTTGCCGGAGCCGCTGGCCCCGATCAGCACGACGAGGGAGAGGTCGGGCACGGGCAGGGTCCGGGGCCTGAGGGTCGGCCGTTCGGTGACGCCGAAGTCGGGGGTGCTGGTGCTGTTGTCGGTGTCCGTGGTGTTGTCCGGGGTGGTGTCGGTAGTGCTCGGGTTGTCGTCGCCGGTGCTTCCGGTGCTGCTGTCGCCGGTGCTGGGGGTGTTCATGCCGCCTTCGCCTCCTTCTCCCTCTCGTTCGCGTTCGGGTTCGCGTTCTTGCCACCGGTCGCGCCGTCGCTCTCGGCCAGGGTGAAAACCGCCATCTGGGTGGGCGGTCCGACCTCGGGGTCGTCCGGCCCGACGGGGGTGAACGCGACCGTGTAGCCGTGGCGGTCGGCCACCTCGCCCGCCCAGTCGCCGAACTCGGCCCGGGTCCACTCGAACCGGTGGTCGCCGTGGCGGACGTGGCCGGCCGGCAGGGTCTCCCAGCGCACGTTGTACTCGACGTTCGGCGTGGTGACGAGCACCGTCCGGGGCCTCGCCGCGCCGAACACCGCGTACTCCAGGGCGGGCAGCCTCGGCAGGTCCAGGTGCTCGACGACCTCGCTGAGCACGGCCGCGTCGTATCCGCGCAGCCCCTTGTCCGTGTACGTGAGCGCACCCTGCCGCAACTCGACGCGGCGGGCCTGGCGTTCGCCCATCCGGTCCAGCTTGAGCCGGCGCGCGGCGATGGTGAGCGCACGCATCGACACGTCGACACCGACGATCTCGACGAACCGCGCGTCCTTGAGCAGCGCCTGGACCAACTGTCCCTGCCCGCAGCCCAGGTCGAGCACTCGTGCCGCCCCGGCGTCGTGCAGCGCCGACAGGATCGCGTCGCGCCGCTGCTGTGCGAGCGGCACCGGGCGCTCCGGGGTGTCGGTCGCCTCGTCCACCGCGTTGTCCACGCTCTCGACGTCGAGGTCGTCCGACTCGGCGAGGCGCACGAGTTCGAGCGCCTGCTCGGCCTGCCGGGTCAGCCCCCAGCGGCGGGAGAGGTAACGGCTGGTGATCAGCCGATGCTCCGGGTGGGTGGCGAGCCAGCCCTCACCGGCCCGCAGCAGTTTGTCCACCTCGTCGGGCGCCACCCAGTAGTGCTTGGCGTCGTCGAGCACCGGCAGCAGGACGTAGAGCTGGCGCAGCGCGTCACAGAGCCTCAACTCCCCCTCCAGTACGAGCCGCACGTACCGGGAGTCGCCCCACTCGGGGAACCGCTCGTCCAGCGGCACGGGCTCCGCGTCCACACGCGCCCAGCCGAGCGGCGCGAACAGCTTCCGCACCAGTTCGGCGCCGCCCCGCGCGGGCAGGGCGGGCACCTCGATCCGCAGCGGCAGCGGTGCGGCGGCCCGCTCGGGCATCGTCCGGCAGTCGCCGCGCAGCGCGGACTTGAAGACGGTCGTCATGGCCACCGACATCAGCGAGGAGGCGGCGTACGGGCGGTCGTTGACGTATTGCGCGAGCGCCGCGTCCGGCGCTCCGCCCCGCCCCTTGCCCTTGCCGCGCCGGACCAGCGCCACCGGATCGACCTCCAGCAGCAGCGCGGCGGTGCACCGCTCGGGGGACGCCTCGGGGTAGAAGACGTGCGCCGTGCCGTGCGAGGTGGAGAACGTCTGCGCCTTGTCGGGATGCTTGTGCAACAGGTAACCGAGGTCGGTCGCGGGGCGTTCCGGGGTTCCGGTGGTACTGATCGTCATGAACACCTGACCGAGTATGAGCGGGTGGCTCCCTCGTCACCAGGCATTTTCGTCGCCGCGGGCCGCCTCCGCCGGCCCACCGGGGCCCGCGTCCGTGGCCGCGCCCGCCTCCGTGCCCGTACCTGCACTCGTACCCGCGCCCACCTCCGTGCCCGCGCCCGTACCTGTACTCGTACCCGCGCCCGCCTCCGTGCCTGTACCCGTACTCGTACCCGCGCCCGCCTCCGTGCCCGTGTCCGCCTTCGTGGCGGCGTCCAGTGCGCGGCCGAGCGCCGCGATCCGCGAAGGGCCGACCCGGCAGCATCCGCCGACCAGCCGTGCGCCGTCCCGAATCCAGGCGGCTGCCCGCTCCGGGCCGCCGAAGGTACTCGCGCCCGTCCACCGGCGCCCCTGCGCGTCCCACCGCTCCCCGCTGTTGGGGTAGACGACGACCGGCTTGCCGGTGACCTCCGCCGCGCACCGGACGGCGTCCTCGACGTCGGCCGGATCGCAGCAATTGACGCCGACCGCGATCACCTGGTCGTTCCCCGCTGCCTCCGCGAAGGCGGCCCGCAGCGGCTGCCCGGCCCGGGTCAGCCCGCCCGCGACGGTGTAAGAGAGCCAGACCGGGATTCCGGTACCGGCGACCGCCCGGAGCAGTGCCCGCGCCTCGTCCGTGTCCGGCACCGTCTCCAGCGCGAGTACGTCCGGCCCGGCCGCGGCGAGCGCCTCCGCCCGGGGACGGTGGAACCGCTCCAGCTCCGCGACGGAGAGGCCGTAGCCGCCCCGGTACTCACTGCCGTCCGCGAGCATCGCCCCGTACGGCCCGACCGAGGCGGCGACCCAGGTCTCGCGGCCGGAGCGGTCACCCGCGCGGCGGGCCAGCTCCACGCTCCGCGCCAGCAGTCCCACCGTCCGGCGGTGTCCGATTCCCCGTCGGGCGAACCCTTCGAACGTCGCCTGGTAGCCGGCCGTGATGAGCACCTGTGCGCCCGCCCGCGCGTACGCCGTGTGCGCGGCCTCGATCTGCTCGGGCGCGTCCGCCAGCAGTCCCGCCGACCACAGCGCGTCGGACAGCTCGCATCCCTGGGCCTCCAACTGGTTGGAGAGTCCTCCGTCGAGCAGCACCGGGCCCTCGGCGAGGGCGTCGGCGAGGGATCTCCGGACGGGGCGCACGGGTGCTCCTTCGTTCTACCTCACTGGCTCACGCCAGCTGGGACTGGACCTGCGAGGAGATCAGCTCCAGGTGGTCCAGGTCGTCGAGGTCGAGGATCTGGAGGTAGATCCGCGAGGACCCGACCGCCGCGAACTGCCCGATCCTGTCGACCACCTCGTCCGGCGAACCGGCCAGGCCGTTGGCCTTCAGCTCCTCCACGTCCCGGCCGATGGCGGCGGCCCGGCGGGCCACCTCCGCGTCGTCCTTGCCGACACAGACCACGAGGGCGTTGGAGTACACCAGGTCGTCGGGTGCGCGACCCGCCGCCTTCGCCGCCTCCCGCACCCGGCCGAACTGCTTCTCCGTGTCCTCCAGCGAGGCGAACGGGATGTTGAACTCGTCGGCGTACCGCGCGGCCAGCCGCGGGGTACGAACCGCACCGTGGCCGCCGACCAGGACCGGCACCTTGGCCTGGGCCGGCTTGGGCAGCGCGGGCGAGTCGGTGAGCTGGTAGTAAGTGCCGTCGTAGGTGAAGGTCTTGCCGACCTCGGTGGCCCACAGACCGGTGACGATCGCCAGCTGCTCCTCCAGACGCCCGAACTTCTCCTTCGGGAAGGGGATGCCGTACGCCTTGTGCTCCTCCTCGAACCAGCCCGCGCCCAGCCCCAGCTCGACCCGTCCGCCGGACATCTGGTCGACCTGGGCGACCTGGATGGCGAGCACCCCGGGAAGGCGGAAGGTGCCCGCCGTCATGAGCGTGCCCAGGCGGATGCGCTTGGTCTCGCGGGCCAGACCGGCCAGCGTGATCCAGGCGTCGGTCGGACCCGGCAGTCCGTCACCGGACCCCATGCGGACGTAGTGGTCGGAGCGGTAGAAGGCGTCGAAGCCCAGGTCCTCGGTGGCCTTGGCGACGGTCAGCAGGGTGTCGTAGCTCGCCCCTTGCTGGGGCTCGGTGAAAATACGCAGATCCATGCTTCCATCCTGCCTCTTCCCGCCCGACTCCCTCCGCACGGGCCCACCGCCGGCCGGAGCACCGGCCCGGCCACCGGTCACCCGTCCCCGGACGCATCGGACGTCCTTGAGCGCCCCCGTGGCGGCGCTACCCTCTGCCCTGGACCGCGCCGTACGGGCCGTCCCGCTCCCTCGCCCGCTCCCTCGCCCGCTCCCGAGCCTGTTCGGCGAGGCGGCCCAGCATGCCCCGCACCCGGTCCATGGATTCGTCGGCGGCGTCTATCGCCTCGATGCAACTCCAGTACAAGGTGTCCTCGCCGGTGTCGCAGGCGACCCCGACGAGCGCCATGCCCGCCTCGCCGAGCAGCAGCGCCAGCCCCGCCAAGGTGCGCGACACGTCGGCCACCTCCGTGAGGCGGGCCGCACGCGCCTGTCCGGTCAGGAACACCGGCGAGTCCGGTGCGGACCAGTCCCCTCCGCCGATCTCACGGAGCCCCCGCGCGTCGCCCCGTAACTCGGCGGGCCCGGCGGTGGCCAGCCGGTCGCCGATGGCCCGTGCCAACGCCTGGGCCTGCCATGCCTCGGTCATGATGTCCGCCGCGCCCCGGCTCTCCGCCAGCGCGCGCCGTCCGATCTCGACCAGTCGTTCCGCTTCCATGCGGTCCCCCGTCACTACGAAAACCCGGTCACCTAGTCCATTACCCACAGTGAGGTAACCGGTACCGAAAGGACAGAGGAATTCGGAAATCTGTGGATACGCAGACGATTGTGGAAAAGCCGATCACTCCGAAGAGTGATGCTCAGGGGCGTCGGGCCGCTCCGGGACCGGAAAACGGGTCTCGTTCCGGTCGATCTTCGCCGACAGCGCCGCCAGCGCATCCACTCCGAGCACCTCACAGAACTGGAGCAAGTAAGCGAGGACGTCGGCCACCTCGTCCTCCACCCGGTGCGCCGTCCCCGGGTCCGCCATCACGGCCGCCGCCTGCTCCGGGGTCATCCACTGGAAGATCTCCAGCAGTTCGGAGGCTTCGACGCTCAGCGCCGCGGCCAGGTTCTTGGGGGTGTGGTACTGGCCCCACTGCCGGGACTCGGCGAACGCGACGAGTCGTCGCTGGAGTTGTGTCACATCGAGTTCGTTCACCCGGACAGGTCTACCACTGTGGCGCCCTCGGTCCGGCGGGCCAGGGCTGCGCCCGCCTCGCCCACCGTGCCGATCACCCGCAGGTGGCCGTCGGAGCAGATCCCGGCGGCGAGCCGGAGCAACTCCCCCGACTGACGTCCGTCGAGGGCCCGGTCGAACCCGTCCGTCAGGACGGTGAGGGCGCGCATGGCCCAGGGGATCTCGTCCGGGGTGTTCACCTCCAGTACATGGGGGCCCGTCAGCAGCACCAGCGCGAGGGCGAGATAACGCAGTTCGCCGTCGCCGAGGCGTCCGACCGGCGTGCTGCGCCCGGCGCCGCGCCCCACCAGGGCCTCCACCGTGCCGTCGGGAAGATCCCGCGTGGTGAGGGCGGTCACCGGTCCCGCGCACCCCGCGGCGGCCGTGGCCACCAGCCGGGCGTGCCGCTGCGCGCACTGCGTACGGGTCCGCGCGAGCACCGCGGCGAGGTTGTCGCAGCCGGGGCGCAACCGCCCCTCCCCGGCGCGGACCGGGCCGCGCATCCCCCGGGGCAGCGGATCGCACGGGAAGGCGGAGTGGAGGCCCACCACCACCTGCTCGGCGGCGGCGAGTACGCGTAACTGGCCCTCGGTGACGCCGGCGACCCGCAGCGGCAGCAGTGCCGTGGCGAGCCGGCCGTCCGGAAGGGGAGCCCGGGTCACCGGCACCTGACCGGCCGTGTGCCAGGCGGCCTGCACCGTGGGGCGGCTCGGGTCGCGCAGCGCGGTGGTGAGCAAGGTCTGCCCGCCCGCCGTGAGCCGCTCGCCCACGATGCGCAGCGACGGCTCGGCCTGGACGGCCACGTCGAGGCGGACCGGCCCGGCCGGCCCGTCCACGGTGCAGCCGATACGGAACCCCCGCCTGCCCTCGGAGTCGGCCGCCGCGCGCTCGGGTACGCAGGAGGCGGGATCGGGGAACACCTCCTCCAGCGCGTCGCCCGCGCCGAGCCGGGCCAGCGCCTCGTAGGCCCGCAGGGCGGTGGACGAGCCGCTGCCGCTGGGGCCGGTGAGCAGGGTCAGCGGCCCCAGCGGCAGAGTTCTGCGCCAGTGCGAGGCGAAGGCGGCCAGCCGCAGCTCCGTGACGACGGGGCGGACAGGGTGGGCCGGTGTGCCGGGTGCGGTACGGGGCGGACAGACACGGGTGGCACCCGGGAGGGAGACGGTGGTGGTCATGACCGGACCGTACGCACGGCTCCGGCGGGCGAACCGTTTTGCCCGGACAAGCTTCCTACGATTGAGGGATGCCCGCCGGGGTCACCCCTTCGACCTCCATGCCGACCGGTGCGAGCAGGAAGACGTTCCGGTCCACCCGGTGCATGCCGCTGCCGAGCCCGAAGACGACCCCGCTGCTGAAGTCCAGGACGCGCTTGGCGACGTCCGTCTCGGCCGCCGTCAGGTCGAGCAGGACCGGGACCTGCGCGACGAGGTACTCGGCCACCTCGCGGGCGTCGGAGAAGACCTGGACCCGCAGCACCACCAATCGCCGCTGCTCCTCGGCGCTGTCCTGCCCGACCGTGCCGTGGTCGACCCGGGACGGCCACTCGTTGCGGCCCCGCAGCGGTACCACCTGGGCCAGGCCCTCCCACTGTGCGTCAGTGGCGTCGTACCTGTCGTACCTGCTCACAGGGTCACCTCGTCCGTGTGCCGGTCGACGGTGCGCCGGCTGCGCTCGCTGTTCATCGGGCAATCCTCTCGTCCCTCACCCGTTCGGCCCACCAGCGACACGGCCGGGAACACGATCCTCCGGATCGGCCCGCCGTGTACCGGGTCGGTTCTGGACGCGGCATCAACGTAGCCCGAGAGGACTCGGCCGATCCAGTCGCCCTGCCCGCGCGGCCCCGGGTGCGCGCCGGGCGGCTCAGCCGAGGTCGGGGTGAATCCTCTTGTCCGTCACGGGGACGAGGCAGCAACTCTCACCGCAGGCTCCGCAGCTGACGACCACGTCGGCTTCGCGGGAGGAGGTACGGCGGACCGGCAGGGTGAAGGTCACCGGTCCGGCCGGGTGAAGGTCACCGGTCCGGCAGGGTACACGGGGAGTTCGGAGGTGAGCCCCGCCGACCGCAGGAGGACGACGTCGTGGCCCGCCGTCGCTTCGCCCGTGGTGGTGAGGTCTCCCTCGACGGTGAGCCTGGTCGGGACACTCGGACCGCCGACGCCCCTGTCGGGCAGGTCGATGCTGTAGACGTGGAATCCGGGCCGCAGTGGGGCGAAGGTCGCCCGCAGTCGCTGCCCGGGACGAGAGTGACCGTCACGGTGACCCCGTTCTCGGTCGCGTGGGCGGTCGGCGCGGGTGCCGGGCTTCCTCCGCAGCCGCCGAGCAGCAGGCTCACCGTCGCGGCTTCGGCCGCAAGGGCGAGCGTGCGTGCCGGGCGTCGGCGGGCGGGCGGAACTTCCGGAACACGCCCGAGCGCAGGCGGCGCACGAGTCTCCTCTCCCGTCAGAGGTAGATCGCGGGAGAACAGCGGCCTCGCTCCGCCCCGGGCCGAAGGACGAGGGTCGGATGGGGCGGATGGGGCGGATGACCGCGGAACTCCCCTACAGACCGGCCGTCGCCACCGGGGCGAAGTCGGGAACCAGTCCCTGCTCGATGTCCCGCGCCAACGAGGCGACCTCGGACATCACCTCGAACACGCCCGGCTGCTCGGCGCCGTTCAGATGCCGGTACTCGGTGCCGACCGTCACCGCCAGTCGCTCGGGCAGGCCCAGATCGGGGTGGCGGTTCTCGGCGACGATCCGGCGGGCCGCCTCCGGTGCGGGGATTCCGGTCGCGTGGAAGGTGTGGGCGCGCTCACGCACATGACCGAGGTAGTCGATGTGGGCGCGGACCCCGGACGGGCCGAGCAGCGGGCCGTGGCCCGGCACGACGGTCTCCGCCCCGGTGGCCAGGACGGCTTCGCACGCCTCGATCACCTGGGCGAGCGGACCGGCCCAGTGGCACGGGTGGTCACCGGGCCGCTCGGGCGTCGAGCCGAAGATCACGTCTCCGGTGAACACGGTTCCGTGGTCGGGGAGATGGACGATCAGGTCGCCGGTGGTGTGGGCGGGCGGTAGCGCCGCGATCCGTACCGGGTGGCCGTCCAGGGTCAGTTCGAGTTCGCCGGTGAAGTAGGTGGTCGGCACGACGGGTTCGGTGTCCGACCAGTCGAACGGGCCGAAGTGCCGGGACAGATAGGCCCCGAGGGTGGTGTCCGGGTCGCCGGAGGCGATCAGGGAGTGCTGTTGCTGCGGTGTGGGCTCGAAGTGGATGTGCTCGCGGGCACCGCGCGTGACGATGATCTCGGCGTCCGGCACGACCCCCGCGCCCCAGAAGTGGTCACCGTTGGCGTGGGTGACGATCACCCGGTCGATCGACACCCCGTCGGGCAGCCGTTCCTGACTTGCCGCCAGGAACTGTCCGGCCAGCGTCCGGTCGTAGGGGGTGTCGATCCACAGCGCCCCCTCCGGGGTGGCGAGCAGGCCGCAGTTGGCCAGCCCCCAGCCCCTGTGCGGCGGCAGCCAGACGTACAGTCCCTGGCCCAGGTCGACGATGTCCCCACCCGTGATCGGCATGGTGCGAGTATGCCGCGCCCGTCGGACACAGCGGGTGCCCTCGTGGGGGAAACCACACCCCGGCGTGACGGAGGGCCGGGTGGCGTCCGTGCCTCCGCGGCCCTCTTGATGGTGGAATCGGACGTTTCCGCTCGCCGTGCCGTGTCAGGACTCCTCGAAGTAGGAGTCCAGGACCACGTCGAGCTCCTCCGGCCACTCCTTGAGCCGCTTCCGGCTCTCCGCGACCACCTCGCCGTTGAACCAGCGGCGCGAGGAGATGTGGACGGTGAGGGTGAACCGGCGGGCCGTACGGGCCGTCTTCACCTCGACCGCGGAGACCTCGGACCAGTCGAAGTCGGCCTGCTGGTCGTCGAGGGTGAACCGGATTCCCGACCTGTCCACACGGATGGACCCGCGCCGGTCGCTGATCTCGAAGACCGGCGCACCGGAGTCGGCATCGTCGGCGTCGGCGTCGGCATCGGCGTCGTCGGCGTCGGCGTCGGCGTCGGCGGACCCCTCGGGCTCTTCGCCGGACTTCTCGCCGACGGCGTCCTCCGGGGCGTCGGAGTTCTCGGACTCCTCCGCCGGAACAGCGTCCTGGATGTCGGCGTCGCCGGCCCCGTCGACGCTGTCCGTGGCGTCCGCCGGCTCCGGGGGCGCCTCGTCGTCCTCCGTCCCCGTCCGCACCGGAACGGGGGCCGTGAGGCCGGGAATGTACGCCGGGTCCGTTCCCGCGGCGAACTCGGGCTTCTTGTTTGAATCTATGCTCTGCTCCACGGCGGGCAGTATGGTCCACGAACCTGTACGAGAACCAGTCGCACCCCTCCCGCCCGGCTCAGAGCACCCCCTTGCGCCACTCCCGCATCAGCAGCCAGCCGAGGTACAGGCCCCCGATCGCCATGGTGCAGATGCCCACCGGCAGGTCGTCGAGGAGCGGCACCTGCTGTGCGCAGAGATCGGCCGCCACCAGCAGCAGGGCACCCGTCAGCGTCGAGAGCAGCAGGTGCGGTCCGGAGAGGCGGGTGAGGCGTCCGGCGATCTGCGGCGCGGTCAGCGCGACGAAGGCGATGGGGCCGGCCACCGCGACCGCGCCGGCCGAGAGGACGATGGCGAGGACGATCGCGACGCTCTTGGTCTTCTTCGGTTCGGAGCCGAGCCCTTCGGCGATGTCGTCGCCCATCTCGCCGACGACCAGCCGCCGGGCGAGCACCGCGGCGACCGGGGCGGCCAGCGCGAGCACCACCCCGATGGTGGCCGCGTCCGTCCAGGAACGGGCTGTCAGGCTGCCGTTGACGTAGGACGTGAGCGCGGAGGCCTTGTCCCGCTCGACGGCGTAGACGACGTACTGGGTGATCGCGCTGCCGATCGCGGCGACACCGATGCCCGCGATCACCAGCCGGGCGGGGTTACGGAAACCGGTGCCGGTGGAGACGTACACCGTGCCCATGGCGACGACGGCTCCGACGAGGGCGCCGACCGGCACGGGGACGTCGCCCGGGAAGAACAGGGCGACGACCGCCGCGCCCGCTCCCGCTCCCGAGGAGAGGCCGATGACGTCGGGGCTGCCGAGCGGGTTCCGGGTGACGGACTGGAAGAGGGCGCCGGACAGGCCCAGCGCGGCGCCGGTACCGAGAGCGGTCACCAGGCGTGGGCCGCGCAGGCGTTCCAGGACGAAGCGGTCCTTGCCCCGGGCTCCGCCGGTCAGCGCGTCCGGCAGGTCGGCCAGTCCGATGCCGAGCCGCCCGAGGGTGAGTGTCGCGACGGCGGCGGCGAGCAGCAGGACCAGCAGGGCGACGGCCACGAGGACGGACGTCCGGCGCATGGGTATCGCCACAGTCGTGCCGATGCGCAGGTATCCCCGGGCCCGTCCGGGGCCCGGTCGCGCGCGCCGCGTGGTGGTGGTCATGCGGTCCCCTTCATCCTGCGTACGGCGACGAGCAGCGCGGGTGCGCCGAGGAAGGCGGTCACCACGCCGACCATCAGTTCGGTGGGCCGCATGACGACCCGTCCCACCACGTCCGCGAGGAGCAGCAGGGTGGGACCCAGGAGGGCGGAGAACACGATCTGTTTCCGGAAGTCGACCCCGACGAGCGCGCGGACCACGTGGGGCACGGCGAGGCCGACGAAGGCGATGGGGCCGACCGCCGCGGTGGCCGCCGCGCTCAGCAGGACGGCGGCGATCAGGCCGGCGGAGCGGGTGCGCGCGGGGCGCGAGCCGAGCGCGACCGCGGTGGCGTCGCCGAGCGCGAGGGTGTTGAGGCCGGGCCCGAGGAGGAGGGCGATCACCAAGCCCACTGCGGCGAACGGCAGTACGGCCCACAGCACGTCGAAGTCCCGCCCGCCGAGCGCGCCCACCACCCAGTACCGGTAGCTGTCGAAGACCTTCGGTTTGCTGAGGGTCACGGCCTGGATGTATGCCGTCAGGACCGCGGAGAGCACCGCGCCCGCCAGTACCAGGCGCACCACGCCGGAACCCGCTCCCGCGGTGCCGACGATGTGGACGAGCACTCCGGCGAGCAGCGCTCCGGGCAGCGCCCACCACATGGTGGCGGTGGCGCCGGAGGCGCCGAACCAGGCGGTGGCGGTGACGATGGTGGCGGACGCGCCCGCGTTGATGCCCAGCAGACCGGGTTCGGCCAGGGGGTTGCGGGAGACGCCCTGCATCAGGGTGCCCGCGACGGCGAGACCGGCTCCCGCCAGCACGCCGAGGAGCGTGCGGGGGTAGCGGCTCTCGACGATGGCGGTGACGTTGGGGTCGGCGTGGCCGGTGAGGACGTCCACGACCTCACCGGGAGAGGTGCCGCGGCTGCCGAACATGACGCTCGCCGAGAGCGCGGCTCCGAGGGCGACGAGCACCAGGAGCAGGAGGAACGCCGAACGGGCGGTGCCGGTACGCGAGGTACCGGCACCGCTCGGCGGCGCGACCGTGGTGGTTGCCATGGAAGGGTGGACGCTCTCGCGCGGCTACTTGCCGGCGGCGGCGACGGCCTTGTCGATGAGCGGCAGGTAGCGGTCGATCACCCACGGCACGGTCAGCGGGTTGATGATCGAGGAGGCCGTGACGAAGGAGTTGTCGTTCGAGGCGACGATCGCGCCCTTCTTGACGGCGGGCATCGCGGCGTACAGCTTCTGCGCCTCGATCTCCTTGCGGGTCTTGTCGTCGGTGTAGAAGGTGAAGAGCAGGTCGCTGTCGTTCAGCTTCTCGGCGCTCTCCAGGCCGATGAGGGCGGAGTCGGTGCCCTCGGTCTCCTTGAAGGTGTCGACGACCGGGTCGACGGTCAGGCCGAGCTTGGAGACCATGGCCACGCGCTGCTCGCTGGGCTTGAAGATGCCGAGGGTGCCGGGGCCCGAGGTGTAGATGTACGAGAACTTCACGTCCTTGTACTGGGGGCGGCTCGCGGCGGCGTCCGCGAGTTCCTTCTCGATGGTCGTCTTCAGGCCGTCGGCGTCCCCGCTCTGTCCGAGCGCCTTGCCGATGATGTCGATCTGCTGGTCCCAGTCCGTGCTCCATGCCTGGTCCGGGTAGGCGACGGTGGGGGCGATGTCCTTGAGGACGTCGTACTGCTTCTGCGTGATGCCCGACCAGGGGGCGAGGATGACGTCGGGTTCCAGTTCGGTGATGGCCTCGAAGTCGATCTCCTCTCCACCGGTGAACTGGGTGGGGAGCTTGTCGCCGTTCTTCTTCACGGCCTCGTCGATCCACGGCAGGTAGCCGGAGGAGTCGCTGCCCCACTCGTAGCTCTCGATGCCCACCGGGGTGGTGCCGAGCGCGATGGCGGTCTCCGCCGAGCCCTGGCCGAGGGTGACGACGCGTTCGGGCTTCTCGTCGATGGTCGCGGTGCCGAGCGAGCTCTTGATCGAGACGGGGAACGCCGCGTCGCTCGATGCCGCGGACTTGGCCGGCTCCTTGTCGTCTCCGTCCGAGGAGCAGGCCCCGAGGGAGAGCGCGAGTGCGGCGACGGTGGCGGAGGCGGCGAGTGCGTGACGGCGCGCGCGGATGGAGCCGAACATGTTCTTTCCCCATGATCGTGAACGAGTGATGTAAAACGTTAGGTAAACCTAACCTAATAAATTACTCATGTTCGATGGGGGTACCTGTGACCCGCTCGCCCGGCATGGTGTAAGGGGAAGCGTCGCTTCCGCGCGGCACCGGCGCGGAAGCGACGCTCATGTGCACCTGCCGGTCCTACAGGGAGCAGCTCTTGCCCCCCAGGGTGAAGGCGCTCGGCGCTGCGTTGCTGCCGGTCCAGCTGCCGGTGAAGCCGAAGGTCGCCGACGAGCCGACCGCGAGCTTGCCGTTCCAGCCGGCGTCGGTGGCCGTCACGGCCGCGCCGGACTGCTGGACGGTGGCGTTCCAAGCCTGGGACACCTGCTGCCCGTTGGGGAAGCTCCAGGCGAGTTTCCAGCCGTCGATCGCCGTGTCGCCGGTGTTGGTGAGGGTGACGTCGCCCTGGAAGCCGCCGGACCACTGATTGGTGATCTTGTACGTCACCTTGCAGGCGGCACCTGCCGGGGTGCCGGGGTCGGTCCCGGGGTCCGTACCCGGATCGGTGCCGGGGTCGGTGCCCGGGTCCGTACCGGGGTCGGTGCCCGGGTCGGTGGTGCCGGTGTCACCGGCCGCGGAGTCGCCGTACAGGACGCCGCGCCCGTTGGTGGAGACGTACACCCGGCCGAAGATCCGCGGGTCGCCGGTGATCGCGCCACCGGTCCAGCCCCACTGGTGCGCGTCGTCGTTGATCCGGGTCCAGCTCGCGCCCGCGTCGGTGGACCGGAAGATGCCGCGCACCCCGCCGATCTTCGCGCTGGTGAACAGGGTCTGGTACGAGGCGCCCTGGGCCGCCTTGCCGAACCCGATGGAGTCCGCCTGCGCCACGTTGGACAGCTTGGTGAAGGTGGCGCCGGAGTCGGTGGAGTGCCACAGGCCGTACGCACCCGTGGTCGCACCGCCGGCCAGCCAGACGTCGCCCTCGATGCCGGGGACGGCCTTGAAGCGGACGTTGCCCTCGGCGGGGAGGCCGGTGGAGGGCTTTGCCGTGAAGGTGGCGCCGGAGTCGGTGGAGACGTAGAAGACACCGGACTTGTAGCCGTAGAACTTCTTCGGGTTCTTGCGGTCCGACTCCACGGTCGCGCCCGCCGGGATGCCGGTGGACGCGGTCCACGAGGAGCCGAATCCGGTGGTGCGGTAGACCCCGGTGCCCGCCGGGCTCCAGACGAACGAACTGCCGTCCGCCGCCGCCGCGACGGTGCCGCCGCCGGTGACGCCCGAGGGATCGGTGCCGCCGAACCAGTTGGCGCCGTTGTCGGTGGAGAACGCGACGTGCGGGGCGGCGTCCGCGTCACCCACGCGCACCACGGTGTTGGGGGATGCCTCGGCGAAGTCGAGGCTGGTGGAGGAGGTGAAGTTGGGCGAGGTGTACATCATCGCGGGCACGGCGTCGAGATTCGTGTGCCGGAAGCCGCCGACGTCGAGCATCGCGCTGAGCAGCGGGGCGCCGGAGGGCGGGCTCGCCAGGTCGTTGACAGCCGTCTCCTCGATCCCCTTCACCATCGGCGTGATCTTGAACTGGGTGCCGGTGTCCCAGTTCTTGAGGTTCTCGGTGCCGTAGAGGGTCGCTCCGGTGCCGTACATCATGCGGTTGGAGTCGAACGGGTCGATCTCCAGCGACTCCGTCATCCAGCCGAGCTTCGGACTGGTCTCGGGCGGCGAGGGGTTGGCGCCCCAGGTGAGCCAGGGCACCGAGGAGACGTCCTGGGTGTAGCGGGTGGAGCGGTTGGGGTAACTCGTGTACTCCCAGGCGGTGGTCCAGGTCGCCCCGCTGTCGGTGGACCGGAAGATCTGAGTGTCCGGCCACCAGGAGCTGTAGGCGGTCGCCATCAGGGTGCCGGGCTTCTGCCGGTCCACGGTGAGCCCGCTGAAGCCGTAGTAGGTGTCGGCCTCGGCGACGGGGCTGACGTCCAGCCACGTGCCGGTGGCGGTGTCGTAGCGGGCGATCCTGCCCTTGCCGCCGTCGTACGGGCCGCCGGTGTCGCTCAGCGAGAGGTAGAGGTAGCCGGTGCCCTCGTCCAGGACGCCCTTGTGCGCCAGGTAGCCGGTCGGCTGACCGGCGATCCGCGACCAGGTGACACCGGCGTCGGTGGAGCGGTAGACGGTGTTGGCCTTGTCCGCCACGCCGACGTAGATGTTCTTGGTGGCGGTACCGGAGCTGCCGCCGCGCCCGTCGAACGTCACCCAGGTGACGCCCTGGTTGTCGTTGCCGTAGCCGCTGGTGTCGGACGGGTCCTGGGAGTAGTTGCCCACGTTCGGGAAGGCGGCGACCTTCGACCAGGTCACGCCCGAGTCGGTGGACCGCCAGAGACCGTTGCCGCTCGGGGCGCCGAGGTAGAGCACCGAGTTCTTGTGCGGGTCGACGGCGAGCCGCTCACCCATCCCGCGCCCCGGCATGTTGCCGCCGAGCTTGAAGGGCAGCACCGACGGCGTCCAGGTGGCGCCCCGGTCCGTGGAGCGCAGCACCGCTCCGTTGTTGGGGTCCCAGCTGTTGGTGTACGTGCCGGCCGCGACGTACACGTTGTTCGGCTGGACCGGGTCGGAGGCGAGGCTCACCACACCGGTGTAGCCCCAGTGGTCCCAGTCCACCGAGTCGAGCAGCGGCTTCCACTGCTTGCCCGACTGGTCCCAGCGGTAGGCGCCGCCGATGTCGGTGCGCGCGTAGGCGAGGTTCTTCTCGCTCCGGTTGAAGATGATGCCCGGGACGAAACCGCCGCCGTCGACACGGACGTTCTTCCAGGTGTACGAGTCCGCCGCCAGGGTGGTGGCCGACGACAGATCGGATGCCTCCGCCGTGGTGGCGCCGCTGCTGGGCTGCGCCACGGACGGGGTGGCTATGCCCGACAAACCTGCTGCCAAGGCGAACGCCGCCAGCAGGGCGGCAAAGGGTCTGGCTCTCAAGCGCACGGAAAAGTCCTCTCCGAGCTGGACCGCCACACGGGTGGCAGTGGGCCGATGCGGGGGGTGGGAGCGCTCCCAAACGCAGCCCGATGGTAGCGGCGCACGGCATCACGGAGAAGAGGTGGGACAGGAGGTCATCGGATGAATTCATGGCGACGCGTGCGGAGTTGGACGCGCGCACGACGTCACTCGCCAGGTTGGCGGCGCGGCTCCCGGGCATTTTGGTCCCGGACGTACCGGGGAGCCGCAGCCGTCCCCGGTGGTCAGCGACTGGTGTAGCCGGCGTCCACGTGGATGACCGAGCCGGTGACGTACGAAGCCTGGTCGGAGGCGAGCCACAGGCTGGCCTGGGCGACCTCGCGGGGCTGGCCGAAGCGGTTCAGCAGGCTGAGCTGCGGGGCGTACTCCTCCTCGGTGAAGCCGAACTGGTCCAGGGCACCGCGCAGCATCGGGGTGTCGATGGCGCCCGGCGCGACCGCGTTGACGCGGATGTTCTGCGCGCCGTACTCCATGGCGGCGGTCTTGGTCAGACCGTTCACCCCGTGCTTGGCGGCGACGTACGCCGGGTTGGCGGGCTGCGGGCGGAACCCGCTGACCGAGGAGATGTTGACGATCGAGCCGCCGCCGCCCTGCGCGATGAGCTGCTGGAGCTCGTACTTGAGGCAGAGCGCGGTGCCCTTGAGGTCGACCGACATCAGCCGGTCCCAGTAGTCCTCGTCGAACTCCGCGGTGAGCTTGTCGTCCGGGGTCAGCGCGGCGTTGTTCACCGCGACGTCGAGGCGTCCGTACGCGGCCACGGCGGCCTCGACCATGCCCTTGACCTGGGCACTGTCGGCAATGTTCACCCGGTGGAAGACGGCGGCGCCACCGGCGGCCTCGATCTCCGCGACGACCGCACGACCGCCCTCCTCGTTCATGTCGGCCACGACCACCTCGGCGCCCGCTTCGGCGAACAGGATCGCGGTGGCGGCGCCCATGCCCATGGCGGCGCCGGTGACGATGGCCACCTTGCCTTCGAGTACGGGGAATGTCATGTCTGTACCTCTTTCTCCGCCCCGCGCCCCGGCAATGGGGCGCGGGAAGTCTTGCGTCAGGACCGCGGTGGGCCGCCCGCGTCCGGATGGACGCCGTCGTCGGCGCCGTTCCGGTGGGCGAGGAGCGCCTCACCGATCAGCAGGTCGAAGGCCTCGCGCACCCTGCGGTCCAGATCGTCGGGCCCACTGCCCGCGTCCCCGGCCCACCGGCGCAGCACACCGGCCAGCACCCCGGCGCCCGCGGCGACCACGACCCCGGGGAGCGGGTCGGCCACCGGGTCGAGGCCCATCCGCTCGGCGAGGACGCGCACCGAGTCGGCCTGCGCGTCGATCCTGATCCGCTGGTACGCGGCGAACAGCGCCGGCTCACCGTCGATCAGGGCGAAGACCGCGCGCTCCTTCGGCCGGCTGTGCCAGGCCGCCTGCGCGGGGTCTTCCAGCCAGGCCAGCACGGCCGCCCGGAAAGCGACCAGCGGCGGCTCGGCCGGGGGCCGGACGCGCAGCAGTTCGTTGATCCGCAGACCGTCGGCGCGGGTGAACCAGAGGGCCGCCTCCTCCTTGCCGGAGAAGTGCCGGCTGAAGGTGCGCCGGGTGACCTGCGCCCGTTCGGCGATGGCGTCGACGCCCAGCGCCGCCAGCCCCTGCTCCAGGAGCAGGTCGACGGCGGCCCCGGCGAGCGCCTCGCGGGTGCGCAGGGTCCTGTGACGCCTGCGGTCCTCGGTGACGTCGTCCGTGGCGGGACGGGGCTCCTTTGCCTGCATGACCTCAGCGTATACCCAAATGTCCCGAGGGGACATTTGTCGGGCGAGGGGTCGGCGCGGGTCGTGGGCGACCGCCCCACCGCACGCCTTCTCGCCCACGCGCGGGTGGGACTCCCTGACGTACCTACCGGGCGGGACTCCCGGACGTACCTACCGGGCGGGCTCCTCCGTCGGCTCCTCGTCGGAGTCGAGGATCGAGACCTCCAGCTTGCGGAGCAGCACGGCCAGCCGACGCCGTTCCGCCGGGGAGAGCCCGGCGAGCATCCGGTCCTCGTTGTCGAGGTGCTCGGAGAAGACCGTGTCGACCGTAGCGAGCCCCTTCTCCGTGAGGCGCGAATAGACCACCCGGCGGTCGTCCGCGACGCGCTCCCGCACGATGAGCCCGTCCTTCTCCAAGCGATCGATGCGCAGGGTGACCCCGGCGGAGGAGACGAGCCCGGAGTCGGCGAGCTGACCCGCCGTCAGGCGGTACGGGGCGCCCGCCCGTCGCAGTGCGGTCAGTACGTCGAACCCGGCGACGGAGAGACCATGGCGCTCGATCGAAGCGGTCAGACGGGTGCTGTAACGAAGGAACGAACGGTGCAGGCGCGCGAGGACTTCCAGCGGACGAGTGTCCAGTTCGGGCCGCTCGCGGGCCCAGTCCTCGATCACCAGCGCGACGGCGTCGCGGTCACCAGGCCTCGCTGCGGCCATCGTCATCACCTCTGTACGGCTCGTGCCGATTTATCACGGTGCCTGGAATCTTACTGCTGAGACGATGCACCGGACCGGGCGGCCGTGACTCCCTCACGCCGCCGCTCCCTCACGCGGTCCGGCGGTCCCGGACCGGAGCCTTCCCTGTCGCACGCGCACCGCACGCACGGCCATCGGTCCGCAGGTCGGGCCGGTCCTTCACGGCCTCTTCCCGTCGTTCCGGAACGGTGAGTCGGCGATGACGGCTCCGAGCATCGTGCGCGAGGCCCGCAACTCCTCGATGGTGCCGCTGATCCTGTCGTGCTCCTGCCGCAACCGGGCGACCAGGTCCGGGCAGGTGGGCACCAGCCGGTCCTCGTCGGCCCTGACGCAGGGCAGGACCTCGGCGATCAGGGATGTCGGGAGCCCGGCCGCGAGCAGGGACCGGATGCGGCGGACCGTTTCCACGTCCGTCTCGCCATAGATCCGGTAGCCGCTCGGCAGTCGGTCGGGCGCCAACAGCCCCTGCTGCTCGTAGTAACGCAGCAGCCGCTCGTGAACTCCGGTGCGCCGGACCATCTCCTTCATGCGCACGCGGTCCGCCCCCGTTCACGACTTGACTCTGACACTGATGTCGGAGTCTAGCGTCGTCGACATGACCACCGGACAGACAATTCCCGATCCCCGCCTCGACGTCGTCGTGAAGGGCAACGGTCCCGCGCTGTTGCTCGCCCACGGTGCCGGAGGCGGTATCCACGGCAACTTCGGACTCGTACTCGACGATCTCGCCCGCGACCACACCCTCGTCGGCCCGCACTACCCGGGCGCGGGCGGCAGCCCTGTCGCCGAGAAGCCCCTCGAACTGGACGAACTCGCCGACGCACTGGTCGCCTCCGCGGTCGCGGCAGGACAGGAGTCGTTCACCGTGCTCGGCGAGTCGCTGGGCAGCGCCGTGGCCGTCCGGATCGCCACCCGTCACCCCGCACGGGTCGGGGCGCTCGTCCTCACCGCCGGATTCGCCGTGGCGGACCCGGTCCTCGCCCTGGCGGCGCGGCTGATCAAGTCCCTCGCCGCTGACGGGCGGTGGGGTGACGTGGCCCGGCTCGCCTGCCTGTCCTGCATGTCCGCGAAGGATCTGGCGGAGATCGAGCCCGCCGCCCTCGAAGCCCTGGTGGCCGGCACACTGGCCGGCATGCCACCGGGGACGGTGGACCACTTCGACCTGGTGTCCCGGGTGGACGTCCGGGCGGAGCTCCCGCACCTGGGCGTCCCGGTACTCGTGGTGGTGCCGACCGGGGACCGGCTGGTCCTCCCCGACAGCTCCCATCGCCTGGCGGCGGGCATACCGGGGTCCGAACTCGTCGAGCTGCCCGGCGCGGCACACGTGCTGAACGGGACCGACCGGGCGGCATGGCTGAAGCACGTCCGCGCGTTCCTGCGCACGCTGCCGTCCCGTACGGGGTGAGCGGCCTCCTGCCACCGGGTGCCGGGGCCTGCCCGCCGCTGCGACGTCACGGCGGCGGGCCGGGGTCCGCCGCCCGCTTCGCCCGTACTCCGCGCGGGCACCCCGCCTCCTCAGGCATTGAGCTCCTCCAGCGTCTTTCCCTTCGTCTCCACCGCGAACCACGCGATCACCGCGCCCACCGCCGCGACCACGGCGAGTTGGGCGAAGACGAGGGAGAGCCCGCCGCCGGAGCCGAGGACCGCGCCGACCGTGACGGGGCCGAGGATGACTCCGACGCGGTTCCACAGTCCGCCGAAGGCGGCGCCCTTGGCCCGGTTGGAGGTGGGGTAGAGCTCGGGCGAGTAGAGGTAGAGCGCCGCGTTGATCGCGTAGAGGAAGAAGGTCGTGCAGGACGCGAAGAGGGCGACCTGGCCGCCCGAGGTCGCTCCGGCCAGGGCGAGGACGGCGAGCGAGAGCACCGTGCCGACGAGCGCGCCGACCAGAGCGGGCCTGCGGCCGACCCGGTCGATGAGGAGTGCGACGACGAAGGTGCCGAGCAGGCCGGTGATGTTGCTGACCAGGGTGTAGACGAGGGCCGTGGTCAGGTCGAGGCCGAACTCCTTGGTGTAGAGGGACGGCAGCCAGGTGGAGATGCCGTGGTTGACGTAGTAGGCGACGAACCACAGGCCGGAGAGGACGGCGGTGCGGCGCAGGTACCTGCCGCGGAACAGGTCGGACAGCCGGCCCTCGGTGACGTCCTCGGTGGTGCTCGGGTCGGCCCGGGGCAGCGGTTCGGCGGTGGAGCGGACGACTTCGGCCTCGATGCGCGCGAGGGCCGCCTCGGCTTCCTGGGTACGTCCCCGTGCCAGCAGCCAGCGCGGTGATTCCTCGACCTGGCGGGGCAGGACGGCGGCGATGACCACCGGCAGCGCGCCACCGACGAACATGGCGCGCCAGCCGAGGTTCGGTACGACCCAGACCGCGATCAGGGTCGCCGCGGCCAGGCCGGCGGGGAAGATCATCTCGTACAGCAGGACGAACCGGCCCCGCTTGTCCGAGCGGGCGATCTCGTTGATGTAGGTGGCCGCGACGGGCACCACGCCCCCGATGCCGAGCCCCTGGACGAAGCGGAAGAGGGAGAAGGTCTCGATCCCGCCGGAGAGGGCGACGGCGAGGCTGGCGAGACCGGTGACGGCGACGCCGAGGCCGACGGTGCGCACCCGGCCGATCCGGTCTCCGAGCCAGCCGGCCGCGAGCGCTCCGAGCAGCATGCCGATGGAGGCGGAGGTCACCGCGAAGGTGGCCTGGCCGGTGCTCAGATGCCACTGCTTGGTGAGGACCGGCAGCGCGGACGCGGCCAGCAGCTGGTCGAACGCCTCGAAGAAGGTGACGGCGCCGATCAGGCACCGGACCTTGACGTGCCAGCGTGAGTGCGGCAGTCGTTCGAGCCGGGCGGAGATGGAACCAGAGGCCTGCTTGCCGGCCACAGTCGTCATGGGGGTCCTTCCGCGGATGACAGGAGTTCCCGCGACCCTAGGGTCATGTACCTAAGCGGTCAATGATTAAGCCCTTAGTAATCTCAACGTAACGCGACAGACGTCCCGTTCGGATGGCGACAGAACGGGGGCTCAAGCCGGTCGGAACGAGAAGTTCCGGAAGTGGGGTCTTGCGCGAATAAATTTAAGCGCTTAGATTTCCACCACTTCGACATCCCAGGTGAACGACCGCGCAGAACGGCCGCGCAGAACGGCCGCAGGTCCTCGCACCCGGATCGTGTCCGCGAGTACCCATCCCGATTCCCCGCCGACCGGAGGTCTCTTTCGTGCCCCCCTTCTCCACCGACATCCTGGTCGCGGGCAGTTGGCGGCCCGGCACGGGCGAGCCCGTCGCCACCGTCGACCCGGCGACCGGACAGGTACTCGCCACCGTCGTCTCCGCGTCCGCCGCCGATGTGGCCGAGGCGGCCGAGGCCGCGGCGGTGGCGGTGGAGGACCCCGCCTGGCGGGACCTTCTCCCCCACGAGCGGGCCCGACTGCTGCACCGCATCGCGGAGTTGACCGAGGAAGCCGCGGGCGAGCTGTCCGCGATCCAGACGGCCGACACCGGTAAGACCCTCGCCGAGACGCGGGCCCTCGCCCTGAGCGCGGCCGGCACCTTCCGCTATCTGGCCGCCGTGCTGGAAACCGCCGAGGACGCGGTCACCCCGTCCCGGGGTGCGTACGTCACGGTGAGCACGCACGAGCCGATCGGTGTCGTGGCGGCGATCAACCCGTGGAACTCCCCCATCGCCAGCGACGCCCAGAAGATCGCCCCGGCGCTCGCCGCGGGCAACGCGGTACTGCTCAAGCCCGCGGGCTGGACCCCGCTGGTCTCCCTCGCACTCGGCCGCCTGATCACCCGGGCGCTGGAGGAGTCCGGTCTTCCCACCGCCCTCCTCTCGGTGCTGCCCGGCAGCGGCCGGGTGGTCGGGGACGCCGTCGTGAAGCACCCCCTGGTGGGCCGCATCGGGTTCACCGGAGGCACGGAGACCGGCCGGTCCATCGCGAAGGCCGCGGCCGAGAAGCTGATCCCGGTCTCCCTCGAACTCGGCGGCAAGTCGCCGACCGTGGTCCGCGCGGACGCCGACGTGGAACAGGCCCTCGCGGGCGTGCTCTTCGGGATCTTCTCGTCCAGCGGACAGTCCTGCATCGCCGGTTCGCGGCTCTTCGTCGCCCGGGAGATCTACGACTCCTTCCTCGGCGAACTGGTCGCCCGGGTCGAGAAGTTGCGGGTCGGCCCAGGAACGGACCCGCGCACCCAGGTCGGCCCGCTCGTGCACCGGCGGCACCGCGACTCCGTCGCCGCCTACGTCGACCTCGCCCGTTCCGAGGGCGCCCGGGTGCTCTGCGGCGGCTCGGCGCCCGACGGCGAGGAGTACGCGGGGGGTGCCTACTACCTCCCGACCGTGCTGGACGGGCTGGCGAACACCTCGCGCACCTGCCAGGAGGAGATCTTCGGCCCGGTGCTCGTCGCCCTGCCCTACGACGACGAGGACGACCTGGTCCGCCAGGCCAACGACTCGGTCTACGGGCTGGCCTGCGGGATCTGGACCCGCGACCACCGCGCCGCCGCGCGGATCGCCCGGCGCGTCCGGGCCGGCACCGTCTGGATCAACACGTACAAGCAGTTCAGCGCCGCCACCCCGTTCAGCGGCTGGAAGGACAGCGGCCTCGGTACGGAGAAGGGGCGCGACGCGATCCGCGCGTACCAGCGCCAGAAGTCCCTGTACTGGGGCACCTCCGAGCTCCCCCTCCCCTGGGCCCTCTGACGGCCGCCCACGCGCAGGCCCCGGCGCCACCCGCCCCACCTCCCCCCATGGAGACACCCATGCACCAGCCACCTCCCGGACCGGTCGCCCGGCTCCGCTCCCTGCGCTACGTCGAACTGCACACGCCCGCCTTCTCGGAGGCCGCCGACTTCTACGAGGAGGTCTGGGGCCTGGCGACCGTGGAGTCGGACACCGGTGCGCGCTGGCTGCGCGGCACGGGGGACGAACACCACGTCCTCCACCTGACCGAGCGGGACCGGGTCGGCCTCGGCCGCCTCGCGTTCGCGGTGGCCACCCCCGCCGAGGTCGACGAGGCGGCGCGCAGGCTCGAAGCGCGGTCCGTCGTCCCGGTGTCCGGGCCCGGTCCGCTGGACCAGGTGGGCGGCGGCTACGGGTTGCGCTTCACCGATCCCGAGGGGCGGCTGATCGAGATCAGCGCTCAGGTGCACGCGGTCACCCCGCGCGGCCGTGAGGAGGCCGTACCCGTCGGGGTGACGCACGCCGTGCTCAACACAACGGACATCGACGCGGCGGTGGCGTTCTACGTCGACGTGCTGGGGCTGCGGGTCTCCGACTGGTCGGAGCACCAGATGGCGTTCCTGCGCTGCAACGCGGACCACCACTGCATCGCGTTCAACCAGGCCGAGTGGACCTCGCTCAACCACGTGGCGTACGAGATGGGTTCGGTCGACCACTTCATGCGGGGCATCGGCCGGCTGCGCCACCACGGCATCACGCCGCAGTGGGGGCCCGGCCGCCACGGCCCGGGTGACAACACCTTCTCCTACTTCACCGACCCCTCCGGGCTGGTCTGCGAATACACCTCCGAGGTCGCCCAGATCGTCGAGGACGCGTGGATCGCCCGGGTGTGGCGGCGGGTCCCGGAGCTGTCCGACCTCTGGGGGACGGCCGGTGCGCCCTCGAAGGAGATCCGCTGCCACATGGCCGGATCACCCGACCCCGGCCCGCTCGCCCCCGTGGACGCCCGGCCGACGACCGACGTACCCGCATCGAAGGAGAACGCCGCATGAGTGCCGTACGCAGAGTGGGCCTGGTCGGCTGGGGTGCCATCGGCCGCGTGGTCGGCACCGCGCTCGCCGAAGGCCGGGTGGCGGGAGCCGAGTTGGTGTGCGTGGTCGACAACCGCCCGCTGGGCGAGGTCGCGCCCGCCCGCCAGGTCTCCCTGGAGGAGGCCCTGGAGCTGTGCGACCTGATCGTGGAGGCGGCGGGACAGGGTGTGGTCCGCGAGTGGGGCGAGCGCGTCCTCGCCTCCGGCACCGACCTGCTGGTCGCCTCCAGCGGGGCGCTGACCGACGAGGACCTGGCGAAGCGGCTGCTGAACACCGGGCCCGGCCGCGTGTACTTCACCGGGGGTGCGGTCGGCGGACTCGACCTGCTCCAGGCCGCGTGCTCGCTCGGTCCGCTGGACGAGGTCCGCCTCACCACCACCAAGCTGCCCTCCACCCTCGAACAGCCATGGATGGACGAGGAGTTGCTGACCCGGATGCGGACGGCGACGGGTCCGGTCGAGGTCATGTCCGGCACCGCGCGCGAGGTCCCGGTCAAATTCCCCAAGTCGACGAACGTGGCCGCCTCGGTCGCGCTGGCCGTCGGCGACCTGGACGCTGTGCGGGTCCAGGTCGTCGCCGATCCGGCGGCGCACCGCACCCGGCACCTGATCGAGGCGTCCGGCCCGCACGGCTCGTACCGCTTCGAGGTGGCGCACCGGCCCGACCCCGACAACCCGGCGACCAGCCAGGTCGTGCCGTACGCCGTGCTGCGTGGCCTGGCCGCGCTGGCCGGCCGCAGCGGGCAGATCCTGTGACCGCGCCCGTGACCGGCCGTACGGGCTCCGCGACCGCACCCGTCGCCGTCCACGTGGAGGAGGCCGGGGAGCGGGGGCCGCTGCTGCTCTGTCTGCACGGCATCGGCTCCTCGTCGGCGGCCTTCGCACCGCAGCTCGCCGAACTCTCCGCCCACGCCCGGGTGGTGGCCTGGGACGCGCCCGGGTACGCCGCTTCGCCCGACCCCGACGAGCCGTTCACCCTCGACGACTTCGCGGACACGGCGGCCGGGCTGGTCCGGGAGCGGGGCGGCAGCGCCCACGTCCTCGGCGTGTCCTGGGGCGGGGTGATCGCGCTGCGCCTCGCGACCCGCCATCCGGAGCTCGTGGCGTCCCTGATCGTCGCCGATTCGAGCGCCGGTTCCGGCACCGATCCGGCGAAGGCCGAAGGGATGCGCGCCAGGGCCGCCGATCTGGCGGAGCTGGGCCCGCGCGCCTTCGCCGAGGCCCGCGGCCCCCGCCTGGTCTCCCCCGACGCACCGGACGAGCTGGTCCGGCGGGTCGTGGACACCATGGCCGCATCGGTCCGGTTGCCCGGCTACGGCTACGCCGCCGAGTCGATGGCCTCGGCCGATCTGCGGGCCGGACTCCCCTCCGTCGCCGCGCCCACGCTGGTGCTCTGCGGCGACCAGGACCACGTCACCGGCGTCGAAGCGAGCCAGGTCATCGCCGGGGCCGTCCACCGAACCGCCTACGTGATCGTCAAGGACGCCGGTCACCTGGCCAACCAGGAGCAGCCCGGGCGCTTCAACGCCTGGGTGCTCGCCCACCTGCGGATCACCGCAGCCATCCCCGAGTAGGAGCTCTCACCATGCCTCTCACCACCACCGCGTACGACAACGGCGACGACCTCTCCGCGTACACCGACTCGCTCATCGCCTCGAAGGAGTCGCGCGTCGCCGACTTCGACACGCTGTCCTTCCAGGAGAAGGCCGGCCCGCAGTACCGGCGCGGTCAGATCCGTTACGTCGGCTCCGGCGCGACCGGCAACCACGAGGGCGACAGCCGCATCCTCCCGTCCGGCGGCTTCACCTTCTCCAACATGCTGCTGCCGCCGGGTGCCGAGGGCCCGGCCCACACCCACCACGACGTCGAGGAAGCCTTCTTCGTCCTGGAGGGCGAGGTCAAGGTCGGCATCCACCGGGGTCCGGACGAGGCGGAGTACCGCACCCTCGGCTACCGCGACATGATCGTCGTACCGGCCGGGGTGACCCGCTCGCTGAAGAACGAGGGCGACACGGACGCGCTGTTCTGCGTGGTCATCGGCACGCGGAAGCCGCAGGTGCCGTCGTACCCGGAGTACTCCCCGATGCACGGTGTCACCCGTGACTGACCGTTCCCCCGACGGCGTCCGCACGGTCGTCGTCACCGGTGCGGGCCGTGGGCTGGGACTGGCGATGGCCCGCCGGGCGGGCACCGACGGCTTCCGGGTCGTCGTCGCCGAGCTGGACGGGGAGCGGGGCGGGCGGGCGGTCGCCGCTCTGCGGTCGGAGGGGACCGACGCGCACTTCGTGCGCTGCGACGTCGCCGACCCCGCCTCGGTGGCATCCCTGGCCGAAGCGGTGCGCGAACTGGGGCCGCTGTACGGCCTGGTGAACAACGCGGCGCTCGCCAACGGGGTGGGCGGAAGAGAGTTCTGGGACATCGACGTCGAGGTGTGGGACCGGCTGATGACCGTCAACGCCCGCAGCCCGTGGCTGGTGTCCAAGGCGCTGTACCCGCTCTTCGGTCCGGTGGGCCGGATCGTCAACCTCGCCTCGGACGCGGCCCTCTACGGCTCGCCCCGGCTCGCCCACTACATCGCCTCCAAGGGCGCGGTCATCGCGCTCACCCGGGCCATGGCGCGGGAGCTGGGCGAGCGGGGCATCACCGTGAACGCGGTGGCCCCGGGGCTGACCGAGTGCGAGGCGACCGAGACGGTACCGGCCGAACGCCACGACCTCTACCGCCTGAACCGGGCCATCTCCCGGCCGCAGCAGCCCGACGACCTCACCGGGATCGTCTCCTTCCTGCTCGCCGAGGAGTCCCGCTATCTGACCGGCCAGGTGGTCGCCGTCAACGGCGGCTTCACCATGAACTGAACGAGTGGGAGCACGATTCATGGATCTGGGTCTCGCGGGGCGCACGTGTCTGGTCACCGGCGGCAGCTCGGGCGTCGGCCTGGCCACGGTCCGCGCCCTGCTCGACGAGGGCGCCGACGTGGCGGCCTGCGGCCGTGACGCCGAGCGGCTGGCCACCGCCGCCGCCGGTCTCGGTACCCGGCCCGGCCGACTGCTGACGGGCGTGTGCGACGTACGGGACGCCGAGGCGGTCCGGGGCTTCGTCCGGCGGGCCGCCGAGGAGTTCGGCGGCATCGACGGGCTGGTCAACAACGCCGGTCAGTCCCGGATGAAGGGGCTGGACGACTCGACGGCCGAGGACTGGCGGGACGAGCTGGAACTGAAGTTCGCCGGGGTGCTGCATCCGCTGCGGGCCGCCCGGCCTTACCTCGCCGCCTCGGACGCGGCGAGCGTCGTCAACATCAACGCGGTGCTCGCCAAGCAGCCGGAGACCCGGCTGATCACGACGAGCGCCGCCCGCGCCGGCATTCTCAACCTCTCCAAGTCGCTCTCCGTCGAGCTGGCCGCCGACGGCATCCGGGTCAACTCCGTGTGTCTCGGGCTCATCGACACCGGCCAGTGGACCCGCCGCCACGCGGCGTCCGGCACCGGCCGGTCCTACGAGGACTGGCAGGCGGAGCTGGCGGCCGACCGGGGTGTGGCGCTCGGCCGTCTCGGACGGGCCGAGGAAGTCGCCTACGCCGTGGTCGCGTTGCTCTCGCCGCGCGCTTCCTACATCACCGGCACCGCCATCGACGTCTGTGGCGGCGTCGGCCGTTCCATCCTCTGAGGAGACACCATGCGTCACGACAACGGAGGCGATCTCCTCGTCACCGTCCTGCGGGAACTCGGTATCGACACCGTCTTCGGCATCGTCAGCGTGCACAATCTGCCGCTGGTGGAGGCCGTCGACCGCGAACTGCGGTTCGTGCCCGTGCGGCACGAGGCGTCCGCCGTCAACGCGGCCGACGCCTACGGGCGGGCCCGGGGCTCGCTGGGCTGCGCCCTCACCTCTACCGGGACCGGTGCGGGCAACGCGGCCGGTTCGCTGATCGAGTCGCTCAGCGCGGGCAGTTCGGTGCTGCACGTCACCGGCCAGGTGGAGAGCGAGTTCCTGGGCAGTGGCCGGGGGTTCATCCACGAGACCAAGGACCAGCTCGGCATGCTGGACGCCGTCTCGGTGTACGCGGCGAGCGTGCCGGACACCGAACGGGCCGGCCTGATCCTGCGGGAGGCGGCGCGTGCGGCGCTGGCCTCGCCGGGCGGCCCGGCGAGCGTGGAGTGGCCGATCGACCTCCAGTACGCGGCGCAGAACGACGAGGCGCCCGAGCCGGTCGCGCCCGTTCTCCCCGCTCTGGTGGCGAGCGACGTGGCCGCCGCCGGAGCCCTTCTGTCCGCCGCCCGGCGCCCGTTGATCTGGGCCGGTGGCGGGGCGAACGGCGCCCGGGAGGAGCTGGCGCGGCTGCTGGAGGCGACCGGGGCCGGGCTGCTCACCTCCAATTCCGGCCGTGGCGCCGTCCCCGAGGACCACGCGCAGGTCATCGGCAACTTCGCCACCACCCCGGCGGTGCGGGCGCTGCTGGCCGACGCGGACCTGCTGGTCACCGTCGGTACGCACTTCCGGTCGAACGAGACCGCCGACTACACCCTGGAACTGCCCGCGTCCCACGTCCAGATCGATGTGGACGCCGCCGCGCACGGCCGGGTGTACCCCGCCGCCCACGCCCTGCACGCGGACGCCTCGGCGGCGCTGACCGCGCTGCTCGCGCACGCCCGGCCGGCCGAGGACGGCTGGACGGAACGCGTGGCGGCCGTCCGCACCGAGGTGCGGGCGAACCTGCGCGATTCCATCGGCCCGCAGGCGGCGATCTGCGACGCGATCCGCGCCGCGCTCCCCCGCGAGGCCGTGGTGGCCCGTGATGTCACCATCGCGTCGAGCAGTTGGGGCAACCGGCTGCTGGAGATGTACGACCCGCGCGACAACGTCTTCCCGCGCGGCGGCGGCATCGGCCAGGGGCTCGGCATGGGCATCGGCGCCGCGCTCGGCCGCCCGGACGCGCCGACCGTCGTGATCGCGGGCGACGGCGGGCTCGCCGTCCACCTCGGTGAACTCCTCACCCTCGCCCAGGAACGCCCGCCCCTCACCCTGATCGTCTTCAACGACGGCGGATACGGGGTGCTCCGCAACATGCAGGACCGGTACGGCGACCGGCGCTCCGGGGTGGACCTGGTGACCCCCGACTTCGAGCTGCTGGCGCGGGCCTGTGGGCTGCCGTACGCGCGGATCGCCGCCGAGGAGCACGCCGCTCCGGTGCTCGACCACGCCGTCGCCTCGGGCGGCCCGACGCTGGTCGAGGTCGACCTGGCGGCCCTCGGCCCGATGAAGAACCCGTTCACCCCGCCCGTGCGGATTCCGGGGCAGTAGTCCGTGTCCGCTGGATCCCGCCGCCAAAACCGCCGGTAAGGAGGCACCTGGCCATGAGCGAGAAGTCGCTGGAGCTGATCGTCCGCCGTATGACGTGGGAGGCCGAGGGCGTACTGTCCGTCGAACTCGCCGATCCGCACGGCAAACCCCTGCCCGCCTGGACGCCGGGCGCGCACCTCGACGTCCATGTCGGCGGCCAGGTGCGCCAGTACAGCCTGTGCGGGGACCCGGGCGTCCCGGACGTCTACCGGGTCGGCGTGCTCAACGAGCCTTCTTCCCGGGGCGGTTCGCGGTACGTGCACACCCAGCTGCGCCCGGGGCAGCTGGTCACCGTCTCCGAGCCGCGCAACCACTTCGCGCTGGAGGAGGCCGGCTCCTACGTGTTCGTCGCGGGCGGCATCGGCATCACCCCGCTGCTGGCGATGGCCCGGGAGGTGGCCCGGCGCGGGGTGCCGTGGCGGCTGGTCCACGGCGGCCGGAGCCGCGCCTCCATGGCGTTCACCTCGGAGCTGGACGCGCTCGCCGGGGACGTGACGCTCGTCCCGCAGGACGAGCGGGGCCACATCGACCTCGACGCCGCGCTCGCCGGGCTGCCCGAGGACGCCCTGGTGTACTCCTGCGGGCCCGAGCCGCTGCTCGCCGCCGTGGAGGCGCGCTGCCCCGAGGGGCAGCTTCGGCTGGAGCGGTTCGCCGCACCGGTCGTCGAACGCACCGGTGACGACGCCTCCTTCGAGGTGGAGTGCCGTACGTCGGGGGTGACCCTCACCGTCGGCGCGGGCACCTCCGTCCTCGAAGCCGCCGAGGAGGCCGGGCTGTCGGTGAACAGCTCCTGCCGCGACGGCATCTGCGGCTCCTGCGAGACCCGCGTCCTCGAAGGCACCCCGGACCACCGCGACTTCCTCCTCAGCGAGGCGGAACACGCCGCGAGCGCCACGATGATGATCTGCGTCTCCCGGTGCTCCTCCGGCCGCCTCGTCCTCGACCTGTGACACTCCCCCCGCGAATCCTGGAGGCACCCGTGCCCGACACCACGACCGACACCTGGCCGTACCTGGACGTCCACCAGTCCCGGACCCACGAACCGACCCCGTACGAGTACAAGCTCGCCGCGACCCTCGAAGAGGTCTTCACCAAGGAGGGCCACGAAATCGACGACGTGATACGCGGCCTGAATGCCCGTCAGGTGCATGCCGCCGACGGCACACCGTGGACCGAGGAGTCCTTCCGCGCCGAGATCACCCGACTGGGAGCCTGACCATGACGCTGTCGTCCTCCGCCACTGCGGACCACATCTACGCCACGGGGCTGCGCAACCAGTGGCACCCCGTCGTCCCCTCGCACTTCGTCGCCCCGGGCGCGATGCGCCGGGTGACCGCGCTCGGCGAGCAGTGGCTGCTGTTCCGCCGCTCGGACGGCCTCCTGTCGATGCTGGCCGACCGCTGCCCGCACCGGGGCGCACCGCTGTCCCTGGGCAAGCACCTCGGCGACCGGGTCGCCTGCTGGTACCACGGGGTGGAGGTGGCGGGCGACGGCACCGTGGCGTCCGTCCCCGGTCTGCCCGGGTGCGGCCTGGAGGGGAAGAAGCTGGTCGCCTCGCTGCCGGTACGGGAGGTGGCGGGCGCGGTCCTCGCGTACTTCGGCGACGAGGAGCACCCGGAGCTGCCGGAGCTGACGCTGCCCGAGCCGCTCACCGACGACGGGGTGTCGGCCTTCCTCTGCTACGCGGAGTGGGACGTGCCGTGGCGGTACGCCGTGGAGAACCTGCTCGACCCGATGCACGGAGCGTTCCTCCACCACGACTCGCACACCATGTTCGACGGGGACACCACGGCCAAGTTCCGCATTCGCGAGACCGATCGCGGTTACTTCTTCGAGAAGACGGACCAGCGGGGCGTCAACTTCGACTGGGTGGAGCTGTGCCGTACCGGTGTGGACTGGGTCGACCTGTCGATCCCGTACCCGCCGTCGGCGGGCCCCGGCGGTCCGTTCGGCATCGTCGGCATGGTCTGCCCGGTCGACGAGGGGCGTTCCGGTGTCTTCTTCTGGCGCTACCGGCGCGTCGAGGACTGGCAGCGGGCGTCCTGGCGGTTCCTCTACCGGACGCTGATCGAGAAGCGCCACTGGGAGGTGCTGGAGCAGGACCGGGTGATGCTGGAGGCGATGCCCGCCGACGCGGACCAGCGGGAGAACCTCTACCAGCACGACTTGGGCGTGGTGCGGCTGCGCCGGCTCTACCGGGCGGGGGCGGCGGCGCAGTCGACGGCCACGCCTTGAGGGCTGTCCGGCCGGCAGCCGGTACAGGGCTCCGGTCCGGCCGGAGCCCTGGTGGATACGGACGTCGCCCGGTCCGTTCGTACGCTCGGCGTATCACTTCTCCCGTGCGGGTGTGAAGGAGGCGGTCCCTTCGGACGGGGCTGAGCCCTCGGCCGGCCGGTGACGTCGGCACGGTGGAGTTGGCGCAGTGCGAGGAGGCCGCCGACGCCTGGGATGAGGGCAACGGCCTTGGTGGTGGTCGTGGCCGACGCCGACCGCCAGGTGGCGATCACGACGAACAGGTAGGCACAGCCATGGGCGGGGCCCATCAGGGAGGAGATGGGCCGGAGGTGGGCGGTGGCGAGGTTGGCCAGCATCACGATCAACGAGATGAGTTCGGTGTGCGCCGCGATGCGCAGGGGGCGACGGTGCACGGTCACGCTCCCGTGGTGGAGCCGGGGCGGACGATCATCAGCACGGTGACGGTTGCCCACAGCAGGTTGAACACGCCGGTGAGCATGGCGAGTCGGGCGGCCGGGGGCAGAGCGGGGCCGGGTCCCGATGCCTGCGTGGCGGTCAGGGCCTGGTCCTGGGCGGGCAGGATCAGCAGGCCCAGGACGACGGCCGCCGCGGTGGTCAGGACGATCGAGGTGATCAGCCATCCGTCACCGAGGACGCCGAGGCTGCCGGCCGTGGCGAGCCCGAAGACGGGAACCGCGATGCCGACGCCGGCGTAGACGCGGCAGATGCGGTGCAGGGTGCGCAGGCCCACGAGCGCCTCACGGTCGCCCGGCGCGCTGTGAGCGCGACGCAGCGCTCCGGGGAACATGCTCGCGGCGACCGTGACCGGTCCTATGGCCAGTACCGCCGCCAGGACGTGCAGGGAGAGGAGAAGTTTCGTCATGCTCGACGCTCCGCGGTCGCGGGGTCGGCAAGGCGGCGCCGGCCGGTGACCTTCGAGGACGGAAGGCGTCCGGCCCTGGAGGTGCCGGTCAGCGTGTCGCCGTCCACCGTGACCGCGAAGGCCAGGTTCAGGCGCAGGGGCTTGGTGATGGCCTGCTTCCAGGTGATCCGGTCACCTTCGAGGGTGATGTCCCTGAGCGGGACGATCTCGCCCGCTCCGTGGGCTGCCCCGGTCAGGACACCCTCCTGCCGGGCGAATTCGACCACGGCTTCGATCCTGCCGATGGGGGTGGAGACGGACAGGTCCCAGATGCCTTCTGCGGCCATGGTGCTGTTCTTCCTTACGCGTGCGGTGCGGTTGACGTGCGGTGCGGTTGAGGTGCGGGACGGCCCGTGCGGTCAGAGGCCGGCGGGCGCGAGGCCTTCGTTGCGCCAGACGGTGCCGCGGCGCTCGTAGGCGAACAGCTCTTCGACAGCGTGGGCGATCCGGGGGCCCACCGTGCGCTCCAGCAGGTACAGGCCCAGGTCGAGGCCCGAGGTGACGCCGGCCCCGGTGACGAGGTCACCGTCGTCGACGACGCGGGCGCCGACCGCGTGGACGCCGGTGGCGTCGAGCAGGTCCAGGCCCAGGTGGTGGGTGGTGGCGCAGCGGCCCTCCAGCAGGCCGGCCATGGCCAGGACGAGCGAGCCGCCGCACACCGCGCCGAGCGTCACCTCGGGGTTGTCCCTGGCCGCCTTCAGCAGTGCCGGCAGTTCGGTCGTCAGGGCGCGGCCCAGCAGTACGGGGATGAACTCGTCCTGCCACCCTTCCCCGGCCTCCGTCGCGCGTTCCTGCCGCCCTTCCCCGGCCTCCGTCGCGCGTTCCTGCCGCCCTTCCCCGGCCTCCGTCGCGCGTTCCTGCCGCCCTTCCCCGGCCGCAGCCTCGCGGTCGGGCACTTCGCCGGGCTCTCCCACGCGGCCCGAGGCGCCGGGGACCAGGATCAGGCCCGCGCGTGCGGGATCCAGGGCGGCAGTGGCGCGCAGCACCAGGCCCCCGGTGCCGCCGGCCACGTCCCGGGGTCCTTCCGCGGAGACCAGTTCCACGCTCACCGCGCCGTTGGAGGCGGTGCCGCCGGCGTACAGCACTTCGTAGGGGGCGACGACATCGAGCGGATCGAAGCCGTCGTACAGGACGATCTGGGCATGCATGGAGAAGTTCCTTCGCGGGCGGTCGGAATCCGGCCAGTGCCGGAGTCGCTCCCGACGCTAGTCCGGCGTCGACCCGCGCCCCAGTGGCGTGAGTGACACCTTTCAACGGGATAGCGCCATGACGCTGGGTAAGGCCCTGAACTGGCCAAACCACTGGACTCGGGGCACTGGGGCCGCGCGATGGCTACCGAGGGGCAGGTATCTTCTCGCCATGCACGTCATTGCCGTCCTCGCCCTGGACCAGGTGATCCCCTTCGATCTGTCCACGCCGATCGAGGTCTTCTCCCGCACCCGACTCCCGGACGGACGCCCCGGCTACCAGATCCGCGTCTGCGGCGAACGGCCGGAGATCGATGCCGGCGCTTTCACCGTGCGCGCGCCCTGGGGGCTGGAAGGTCTCGCGGCCGCGGACACGATCATCGTTCCCGGTACCGCCGACCTCTCGGCCCCGCTCGCTCCCGCCGTCCGCGACGCGCTGCGCGCGGCCGCCACGAACGGCACGCGCATCGCCTCCATCTGTTCGGGCACGTTCCCCCTGGCCGCCACCGGACTCCTCGACGGCCTGCGTGCCACCACCCACTGGGCCGCGGCCGGTCTCCTGGCCGCTGCCCACCCGGACATCGAGGTGGACCCGGACGTCCTGTACGTCGACAACGGTCAGATCCTCACCTCCGCCGGCGCCGCCGCGGGCCTGGACCTGTGCCTGCACATGATCCGCCGTGACTACGGCTCGGCCGTCGCCGCCGACGCGGCCCGACTGTCCGTCATGCCTCTGGAACGCGAGGGCGGGCAGGCGCAGTTCATCGTCCACGATCACGTGCCCGCCCCTCAGGGGTCGACGCTCGATCCGCTGCTCGACTGGTTGCGGGAGAACCTGGGCTCCGATCTCACCCTCGCCGACATCGCCGCAAGGGCCGGAACGAGCACCCGGACCCTGATACGGCGCTTCCGCGAACAGACCGGCACCACCCCGCTCCAGTGGATCCACCGCGCACGTGTCCGCCAGGCCCAGCATCTCCTGGAGACCACCCGCCATTCCGTCGAACGCATCGGTGTTCAGGTCGGGTTCGGCTCGCCCACCGCTTTCCGCGACCGGTTCAAGAAGACCACCGGCGTCAGCCCGCAGGCCTACCGCCGCGCCTTCAGCTGACGCGGCCCGCCTCGAAGCCGCGCCCGCGGGCGGCCCTTTCCCGGAGCAGGACCGGAAGCGGTCGGCGCTTCCGGTCCGACGGCCGCCCGCCCCGGCCGCCCGAGCAGGACGCCGGCGAGGATCAGCGCCATCCCGGCGAGCCGCCGGCCGGTGAGGCTCTCCGCCGCCAGGACCGTGCCGAGCAGGACGCCGGTGACCGGGTTGAGGAGGCCGACGAGGCCGACCGTGGCGGCGGGCAGAGCGCGCAGGGCCGCGAACCAGGCGAGGAACGCCAGCGCGGTGGCGACGACGGTGACGTACCCGAACGCGAGGAGCGCGCCCGCGTCCAGCGCCGGCGGTGCCCCCTCGTGCGCGAGCGCCGCCACCAGCAGGAGCACCCCGCCGAAGCAGAGCTGCCAGGCGGTGGTGGCGAGGACTCCGGCGCCGGAGTCCCAGCGCTGGGAGAGCACGTATCCGAGGGAGGAGACCAGCATGGCGGCGACGGACGCGATCAGCCCGCCGGTACCGCTGCCGCCCGTACGGCCCCACATCATCAGCACCACCCCGACGAGCCCGGTCGCGCCCGCCGCCAGATGGACGGGGCGGGGGCGCTGGGCGAGCAGGGCCCAGGCGGCCACGGTCATGACCAGCGGGGAGAGCGCCATCACCATCGACGCGGTGCTGGTGGCCAGCCGCTGTGCGGCGATGTAGACGAGCACGAAGAAGGCGCTGGTGTTCAGCAGCCCCAGTACGGCGGACCGCCACCACCAGGAACCCCGGGGGCGGGTCCGGGCGAGGAGCATCAGCAGGCATCCGGCGGGCAGGGCGCGCAGCGCGGCTCCCCAGAGCGGGTTTCCGGCGGGGAGGTAGTGACGGGTGACGTAGTAGGTGGTGCCCCAGGCCACCGGTGCCACCGCGGCGGTGGCGACCCATCGCACATTGGCTTCCATGGAAGGCATATTAGCTTCCCGGGAAGCTAATCATTAGGGTGGGGTCATGCAGCAGTCGCAGCCCCACGAGCACCAGGACCCGCCACCCGACCACGTGGCCCGCATCCAGGCCGCTTGGCGCCGCGAGCGGCCCGACCTCGACGTCGGGCCACAGGCCGTCATCGGCCGTCTGCACCGCCTCGCCGCCCTGCTCACCCGGGAGCTGTGCGTCGTGTACCAGCGGTACGGCCTGAGCGAGGGCGAGTTCGACGTCCTCGCGGCGCTGCGCCGGGCCGGTGCGCCCTACGAGCGGGCCCCCGGGGAGCTGGCCGCGCACACCATGGTGACCACCGGCGCGATGACCAAGCGGATCGATCGGCTGGAGCGGTCGGGCCTGGTGACCCGGCGCCGGGGGGACGGGGACGGCCGGGGCCGGGTCGTCGCGCTGACCGTGCCGGGGCGTGAACTCATCGACCGGGCCTTCACCGACCACATGCACAACGAGCGGCGCCTGCTCGCCGCGCTCCCCCCGGCGCGGGCCGAGGCGCTGGAAGGGCATCTGACCGCGTGGCTCGCCGCGCTGGAGGACCCGCGCGGGGACGGCCGGAGCTGAGGGAGCGGGTGGGTGGGGCGGCGCCTCACTCCTGGTGGGCCAGGCTCCGGACCACGTGGGTCATGTGCTGGACGTTGCCGACCCGCAGCCAGGTGGCGGCGTTGCCCGTACCCGGGCCGTCCGAGCCGGTGCGCACTGCGGGGTGGGTCAGCGAGCGCGCGCAGTCGCGCAGCCAACGCTCCCCCGAACTGGCCAGCGCGCCCCGGAAGCCGGGCAGCCGGAGGAGTTCGCGTGCGGCCTCGCGGTTGGTCCGCGCCCGGTCCGGGCCGCTGTGCACCACCTTCACCAGCGCGAAGGTGCGGTCCGTGGTGTAGCGCAGGTACCCCCAGTCCGGCCCTCCCCGCTGGTCCGGCCGGTACGGGCGGGCCAGGGCGGCGGCCCGCTGGACTCCGTAGTCCCCGAACCCGAGGGCGGGGAGCCGGCCGGCGAGGTTCCGCCGTATCTCGCGCCAGACCTCCCAGTCCCGGCGGGGTTCCTCCCGTACGCCCCGGTCCAGCATCTCGGCCGTCACCTGCGGGAATCCCCCGCCGATGGTGACGACGGAGCGCCAGTCGGCCAGCGGGACCAGGGCGTCGAGCGCGTGCAGCGCCTCCTTGTGGGCGCCGGGCCGGTCGGCGAGGACCGCTCCGAGGTCGATCAGCAGCTCGGCCTCCGCGACCCGGCGCACCCGCGCCACCAGCCGGCCGACCGCCTCGGTGAGCTCGTGGTCCCACTCGCCGGGGACCCGCACCCGGATACCGAGCGGCCGCCCGCACTCCACCGCCGCCGCCAGCGCCGCGTACTGCTGCGCGGCGGGCCGCAGCGGCCCCGTCACCGGCCGGAACGCGCCGAACCCGACGTATTCGGCGATCACTTCGGCCAGTACGGGGACCTGCGCGCCGTCGGCGTGCGGGGCGTCGAGCCACGCGGGCACCCGGGACTGGGCGCGGCTCACCTCCGCGATCTCCCTGCGGACGGCCGCGGCCAGTACCGTCCCCGACGCCCCGGGTCTGGGCGGCAGACTCCACAGCGGCGTGACCTCCCCCTGGATCGTGGCCCGCAGGTCGCGGTAGGCCGCGGCGGCGTGGCTGCGCACGGGCAGCACGGGAACGTACAGAAGCTTCGGCATGACGGCTCCCCTGTGGACGTGCCGACAGTGGGGCGGGACGCCTCGGCCGTCCTGGCGCACCCGCCAGGGAGGGGCCGCGGGACAGTCCTCGGGCACCGCCGGTGTGGTTCCCCTGCGGGAAGAGTCCTCGCGGTCCGGGAGCAGCGAAAGGGGGCCGAACCGGACGCTCTGGCCGAATCGAACAGATACGGGAGCGCGGTGCGGGGTGTACCGGGCCGTGCGGTGCGTGGACGGCTCGTCACGGTCCGGGGAGCCTGCGGTTCTCCCGTCGGCTCCCCGGACCGGCCGTCAGACCGACTCGGCCGCCGCGAGCAGGCGTTCGTCGCCTCCCGGGGCGGCCAGCAGGCAGAGGCCCACGGGCAGTCCGCCCACGCGGGCGCCGGGGACGGCGAGCGCGGGCAGGCCGCCCAGCCCCGCCAGGCAGGTCAGCGCGAGGAGGGCGTCGCGGTTCGCCGTGGAGGTGGCGGCGTGGGCCGGGGCGGGGGTGGGCGTGGCGGGAAGCGCGAGGACGGCACCGTCCAGGCGGTGGCCGAGCCACTGTGCGACGGCGGCGACGCGGGCGCGGGCGGCCTCCTCCCGGTCGCCGTCCACGTCCCTGGCGAGACGCAGCCGGGCGGTGACGTTCGGGCCGAACTCCGGGCGGGCCCGGCCCACCCACGGGCCGTGTGCCCGCCAGACCTCCGCGGCCTGCACCGTGGTGAAGGCCTCCTTCGCCTCGGCGTGGGAACACGGCGCGAGGTCGTCGAAGAGGGGGGCGCGGTCGATCGGCAGGTCCAGTCCGCGGACGAGGCGGCCCAGCGCGGGGGACAGCGCCGCGCGGACCGGTGCGTCCACCAGGGACCAGAGGTCGGCCGGTGCGAGCACCCGGCGCGGGGCGCGGGTGTCGGCTTCGGTGCCCGCCAGCAGCACGGCGGCGGCGTCACGCAGCAGGGGCAGGGTGCGGGTGAGGAGGCCCGGGGTGTCGAACGAGGGGGCGAGCGGGCTGATGCCGGTGCGGTCGGCGCGGGCGTACGTGGGCCGCAGCCCGTACAGGCCGCAGTAGGAGGCGGGAACCCGGATGGAACCGGCGGTGTCGGTGCCGAGTCCGATGTCGGCGAGCCCGCCGGCGACGGCTGCGGCAGAGCCGCTGGAGGAGCCTCCGCACAGGTGCCCCGGCGCGGCCGGGTTGGCGGGTGCGCCGTAGTGGGCGTTGGTGCCGCCGAGGCTGTAGGCCAGTTCGTCGGTGTGGACCTTGCCCGCCGCCACGGCTCCGGCGCCGACCAGCCGGGCGAGGCAGTCGGCGTGCCGGGGCGCGGGCGCGGCCTCGGCGAGCAGCAGGGGGTGTCCGTTGCCGGTGGGGGCGCCCGCGAGGTCGATGACGTCCTTCACGGCGATCCGGGCACCGGACAGGCCCTCGCCCGCGGCGGGTCGGGGCAGGTCGGGGACGGGCAGCCAGGGCACGTACGGGGAGATGAGCGGCAGCGGGGCGGGGCCCGCGGCGGGCACTGCGCCGACGGCGGTCATCGGGTCTTCCGGGTCGCGTGGGCGGTACCGGTCAGCAGGGGGTGGAGATCGGCCTTCGGCAGGCAGACGTGGGCGCCCTTCACTTGGTCGACGACCTGCGATATGCGGAGGTCGACCGCCGCGCTGAGGTAGGCCAGCGCCACCGCGCCGGGCAGGGCGCAGCGTTCCGAGAGGTAGGTGAGGGCCGACCTGGTGGCCTTGCGCACGGCCTCGTCGAGATCCTCGTCCAAGCCGGTGACCAGGTAGTGTTCGGCGGTTTCGGCGTACGGGCCGGCGAGCTTCGACGCGAGCCGCCGGGCGGGGGCGTCGCGGTGCAGGGTCAGCCGGACGGTGGCGCGCAGCGGGGCCTCGAAGGCGGTGAGGGCGACCTCCCCGTCGCCCTGGGAGAAGTGCGGGTCGCCCGCGTAGAACAGCGCCCCGGGCACCTGGACCGGCAGGAAGAGGCGTGCTCCTTCGCCCAGGAGACGTATGTCCAGGTTGCCGCCGTGCGCGCCGGGCGGGACCGAGTGGACGGGGGACTCCGTCGCGGGCGCGACGCCCATGATTCCGAGGAAGGGGGCGAGCGGGAAGCGGATGTCGCGCCCGTCGCCGACCGGGAGACGGCCGCGGCCGTCCCGGTCGACGTGGGCGACCAAGGACACGGAGGGTACCGGCAGGTCCGCCGGGTGGCCCGGGCCGGGGACCGGGTACTCGCCGGGCAGCGCGCCTCGCCCGTGCCGGTTGCTGATCACGCCGTAGTCGGTGCGGCGCCGCAGGCGGAGGACCTCGACCTCCAGTACGTCGCCGGGGAGCGCGCCGCTGATCGCGACCGGTCCGGTGACCACGTGGGGGCCCTGCGCCTCGGCGTCGAACGGAGCTTCGGACGCGGCGAGTTCGACGGCGTCGCGGAGTACGTGCCGTGCGTGGATGCCCGCTTCGGCGAAGAACTTCACCGGGTCGCGCCCCTGGTCCGGCAGGATGCCCTCGTGGCTCGTCGTGTCGAGGCACACGGTGGTGCCGGATTCGACGGTGAGCACGGGACTCGACGCGGCGTTGGGGAGCAACCCCCAGGCAGTCGTGCCGCGTTCCGCCGCGAGGTAGGCCGAACCTTCGATCGCGCCGTCGTGGGGCTGAAGTACGCTCATGCCGCTGACCTTTGCATACAACCGTTACAGGCCGGTTAACCCCCTTGTGGGCCGGCCGAATCCTGAGAGGCGGAGCGATGGCCGAACTCGGCGCGGTGCGGAGGCGGGACACGGGGCAAGCGGTGTGCGACGCCCTCCGGAACGACGTGATCACACGGGTGTTCACGCCCGGGGACCGCCTCACCGAGGAGCGGCTGGCGGCGCGCTACCGGGTCTCCCGCATCCCCGTCCGTGAGGCTCTGCGCACCCTGGAATCCGAGGGGTTCGTGCACTCACGGCCCTACGGGGGCACGTTCGTGGCCGAGTTGAGCGATGAGGAGGCCGAGGACCTGCTGGGCATCCGCCTGCTCATCGAGCCGTTCGGTGCCGAACGGGCCGCCACCCGCCGCACCGCGGTGCATCTCGCCACGCTCGAACTCTTGCTGGCCGAGGCCCGGCAGATACTGGAGGCGGGTTCGTCGGCCGGGCTCGCGGTGCTCAACACCCGCTTCCACCAGGTCCTCGCGGAGGCGTCGGGCAGCCCGACCATGGCGGCGCTCGTCGCCCAGCTCGGATACAAGATCTCGTGGGTGTATTCAGTCGAACTCCCGCGGCGGGCACCGGATTCCTGGGCGGAGCACGAGTCCATCGTCGAGGCGTTGCGCGAGCGCGATCCGGTGGCCGCCCGCGAGCGGGTGGCTGACCACATCCGGCGGGCTCAGGCCGCGTACCGGCTGCGCGGGAAGCGCTGAGCCGCCCCCCGGTGCGCACCCCCGGACCGTCCCGGACGGGCGCACCGGCGGCGAGGTGCCGGAAACAGCGGCGTCACGCGCGACGCCCAAGGCCGTAACCCCGCGTCTGTATACACCTTCTGGACGTCGTCGTGACGTCGGCTCCGCTCCGGATATCCGGGCCGTCGGAAGGGGACTCCCGTGTACGACCTCGTACTGCGCCGCGCACTGATCACCGAAGGACGCCCACCGGTGGACATCACCGTCTCCGGCGGCACGATCGCCGCGGTGGGCGTGGCCCTGCCCGCGGCACCGTCCCGGGAGAGCGTCGACTGCGACGGGCTCGTGGTCGTACCTGGGCTGATCGAACCCCATATGCATCTGGACAAAGCCCTGTTGGACAGCGTGAGCTCCAATCCGGAGGGAACGCTGGCGGGTGCCATCGAGGTCACCGGCAGGCTGAAGCGCGGGTTCACGCACGCGTCGGTCCGCTCCCGCGCGCTCCAGGTGCTCCGCTGGGCCGTGGCCCACGGCACCACGCTGGTCCGCGCCCATCCGGACGTCGATCCGATCGGAGGTCTGACCGGGCTCGATGTGATGCTCGAACTGCGTGAGAGTCAAAGCCACTTGATCGACCTCCAGGTCGTCGCCTTTCCGCAGGAGGGAATCGAGCGGGCACCGGGCACGTACGCCCTGCTGAGGGAAGCCCTGAAGCGCGGGGCGGACGTGATCGGCGGGTGTGCATACAACGAGGCCGACATCGACGCCTGCCGTCGTCACATCGACACCGTGCTCGGCCTCGCCGTCGAGTTCGGGGTTCCGGCGGATCTGCACGCCGACTTCGCCGACGACACGTCCGACGGTCGCTTCGCGCTGGCCGGGGCGATCGCCGAGGCGACCCGGCAGCACGGCCTCGGCGGCCGGGTGACGCTCGGCCATGTGACCTCGCTGGCCTCGTGCCCGCCCGCCGAGCGGGCCGAGGTGGTCGCGCTCCTCGCGGACGCCGGCGTCGCGGTCGTCGCGCTGCCCGCGACCGATCTGCACATGGGAGGGCGCCACGACGACCGTGCCGTGCGACGCGGGGTGACCCCGGTGCGCGAGCTGCTCGACGGCGGGGTGGTCACCGCGTACTCCTCCAACAACGTCCGCAACGCCTTCACCCCGTTCGGGAACGCCGACATGCTCGACATCGGTCTGCTGCTCGCCCAGACCTGCCACATGGGCGGCGCGGCCGACACCGCGCGCATCCTGCGCATGGCGACCACGGAGGCCGCTCGCGTCACCGGGGTCCTGGACGGTTACGGAATCCGGCCCGGCGCCCGCGCCGACCTGGTGGTCCTCGGCACGCGGCGCCACGCGGACGTGCTGACCGACCGGCCGGACCGCCGCTGGGTGATCAAGCGCGGCCGGATCGTGGCCCGCACCGTCCGGACGACGGAGCTCCTCGACGCCCCGCCCGTCTCCGGCGCCCCCGCCGGACGGGACCTCTCCCGGACGGTCCAGGTGGCCTGAGGCTCGCCCGCCCCACACCGACCGGACCGCATGCCGGTCGCCCCGCACACCCGTCCGCCCGCGCTTCTCTCCGGCCGGCCACCCCACCGCCCGACCGCCGCACCGGTCCCCGACGACCGCGCGGCCCGCCCGCCGCACCGGTCCCCGACGACCGCGCGGCCCGTCCGCCGTATCCGGTCGCGGGTCTCCGCCGGGCACGTGGCCACGCTCACCGCGCACGTGGCCACGCACTCCCCATGCCACCGCCCCCATGTCAGGAGCACGCCATGCGTGAACGCATACCGCACGAGATCACCGCGTCCGTCCTCGCCGCGACCACCGCCTTCGTCGGCGGGACCGCCCTGAACCTTCCGCCGTGGGCCGTCTTCATCTCCTGGGCGGGCCTGCACCTGATGGGCGGACCGAGCCTCGCCAACGCCACCCGCCTCTGGGCGACCATGCCGGTCGGTTCCGCCTTCGCCCTGGTCATCGTCGTCTGCGACCAGCACCTCGCCCCGCACGTCGGCGGAGGCCGGACGGCACAGAACGCGCTGCTCGGCGCGATCATCCTGGTGGTCAACACCGCACTGATGTACGCGGGACGCCTTCGTGCGGTCTCGCTCGTCCCCGGCATGTTCCTCGGCTTCGCCTCCTTCTTCGCCACCTACTTCGGCGGCTTCGGCTACGACCGGGGCAACGTCTGGGCGGCCTGGATCAGCGTCGTCGCGATGAACGCGCTCGGCCCCGTCTACGCGTTCCTGGCGGACCGGGCGACCCTCTCGCGCACCCCGGCCCCGGTCGCCACCGCACCGCTCGCCCCGGCGGCCGAGGCCCACTGACCGCGGCGCATCCCGCCGCCGCCCGCGTCTCTCCGTGTCCGACACCCGCCCCCCGACGGGCTGACCGCCCCGGCTCCGGCCCACCACCGCGCCACGTGCCGCCACCTCTCCCCGTACCACCGAAGGGACACCGCATGACCACCCGAGCACCCGTCACCACCGCTTCCCCGGCCGGCCGTGAACACCACACCGGCCGTGAACACCACACCGGCGGTGAACACCACACCGGCGGTGAGGAGTACGAGCACGGCGCCGTTCCGGCACACGCGAGGAAGGGCCTGCTCTCCGTGGCCGGGGTGTGGGCCGGGTTCCCCATGTGCCTGGGCAACGCCGTGTTCGGCGGCCTGATCGTCTACAACCTCGGTCTGCAGAAGGGCTTCTGGGCGATCCTCACCGGGAACCTCCTCCTCTTCGCCTACGTGGGCGCGCTGAGCCACCACGCGGGCAGGACCGGTCGCAGCTTCGCCCAGCAGGCCGCCGCGGTCTTCGGCCCGCGCGGCCGGGCGGTGGTCTCCGGCTTCCTCGCCACCGTCGTCATCGGCTGGTTCTCCTACCAGGTGGGTCTCACCGGCACGACCCTGCACCAGGTGCTCGGCTGGGCTCCCGTGTGGGGCGCGCTCCTCGGGGCCGCTGTCTACGTCGGACTGACAGCGGCGGGTATCCGCGCCCTGTCCGCCGTGGGCCTGCTGGGCGTCCCGCTCTTCCTCGTCACGGCGGCACTCGCCTTCTGGTACGCGGCGCAGGACGGCGCGAGCGTCTCCCAGGCGCTCGCCTTCGAGGGCCACGGCCACGGGATCACCTTCTGGTCCGCCGTGGGCATCGTCGTCGCGGGCTTCGTCGACTCCGGCACCATGACCGCCGACTTCACCCGTTGGAGCAGGGACGGCCGTTCCGCCGTGTGGGCCACCGCCTCGGCGTTCCCTCTGACCAACACCGTCGCCTACCTGGTCGGCGGCGCGGTCGTCGCGACAGGGAGCGCCGCCGCACCCGAGTCCGACGGCGGCTCCTACCTCGGGCTGCTCGCCGGGCACGGCGCCTGGATCACCGCCCTGGCCGTCCTCTTCACCCTCACCAACCTCGGCTCGGTCGCGGCCCACTGCCTCTACAACGCCGCGATGGGCTGGGCGGGCGCGACGCCCCTGCGGATGCGCCCGCTCGTGGTAGTACTCGGCGCGCTCGGTTCGGTCGTGGCGCTGGCCGGGGTGTGGAGCTCCATCGTCAGCTGGCTCCAGCTCCTCGGGATTCTCGTCCCGCCGATCGGCGCCGTACTGATCGTGCGGCAGGCGGCGGACCGGCCCCGGCGGCGGGCGGGCACGGACGCGGTCGCCGGCGGTTGTGCCGGGGTCCGCGCCAACGGGTTCGCCATGCCCGCCCTGGCCGCCTGGGCGGCCGGAGCGGCTGCCGCGTGGGTCCTGCACCGGATGTACCCGGGGTCCGTGGACGCCGTGCTGGGCTTCACGGTCGCGGCGCTGGTGTACGGGGGCCACCTCGGGTGGACCGGACGCCGCACGGGGGCCGCCGCGGGCGCCCCGGACCGTGCAGCCGTCCACGGTGAGCCGGAGGTCGCGGCGGCGCCGGTCGACCCCGCGCACGTCTGAGACCGCCACCGGACCACCACCCCCGACCTCCCAGCTCCCGACCTCCCCGACCTCCCCGACCGGACCGGAAAGGCCCAGGCTCCGACATGACCCCCGAAGAGCGCGACGAACTCTGTTTCCTTCCGGCCACCGAGGTCGTGTCGGCGGTCGCCGCCCGCAGGCTCTCGCCCGTCGAGCTGGTGGACGCCGTGCTGGACCGCCTGGCGGAGATCAACCCGCTGGTCGGTGCGTTCTGCACCCCTGCCCCGGAGCGGGCCCGCGCGGCAGCGGCCCTGCTGGCGGACCGGCTGGTCCGCGGTGAGCGGCCCGGCCCGCTGGCCGGGGTGCCGCTGGGGGTGAAGGATCTGATCTCCACGGCGGGACTGCTCACCACTTTCGGGTCGCCGCTCTACCGCGACCACGTGCCGGATCAGGACGACATCGTCGTCGAACGTGCCACCGGTGCCGGAGCGGTGGTGCTGGGCAAGACCAACACCACGGAGTTCGGCTACAGTCCGGCCGGCCACAACCCGATCTTTCCTCCCAGCCGCAATCCGTGGAACACCGGGCTCACCCCGGGCGGTTCGAGTGCCGGGTCGGCGGCGGCGGTGGCCGCCGGCCTCGGGCCGGTGGCTTTCGGCAGCGACGGCGGCTGCTCACTGCGGGTACCGGCGGCCTTCAGCGAACTCGTGGGCTTCAAACCGTCGATGGGCCGGGTACCCGTCTGGCCCGGCTGCCGCGACGAACTCCTGCCGGGCGCCTCGGGCTGGGAGAGCATCGAGCACCTCGGTGTCCTGACCCGTACCGTCGCCGACACCGCTCTGATGCTTTCCGTGCTCGCCGGCCCCGACCCGCGTGACCGGCACTCCATCCCCTGCCACGACGTGGACTGGCTGTCCGCCGTCAGCCACGGCACCCAGGAGGGGTGCGCGGGGCTGCGGGTCGCCTACAGCGCGGATCTCGGCTACCTGCCGGTGGACCCGGCTGTGCGTGCCGTGACCGACGAGGCGGTGTCCGTCTTCCGCGGTCTCGGCTGCGTCGTGGAGGAGGTCGATCCGGGCTGGAGCGACCCCGCCCAGGCGTTCCAGGCTCTCATCACCGCTGAGACCGACCTGACGGGGATGCGCCGCCTCGTCGCCGAGCACGGTCCCGCGATGTCCCCGCACCTGGTGTCCTGGATGACACGGGAGTGGACCGCGCGGGAGCTGACGGACGCCAACATCGCGCGCAAGGCGCTGACCAACCGGATGGCCGCGCTGATGGCGGACTACGACCTCCTGATCACCCCCACGGCGGCCGTACCGCCCTTCGCCGTCGGTGTGCACGGGCCGGAGACCATCGCGGGGCGCACGGTCGCCGACACCGCCTGGATCGGCTTCAATTACCCGGCCTCACTCACCGGTGCGCCCGCGGTGAGCGTCCCCGCCGGTCGCACTCCGGACGATCTGCCCGTGGGGCTCCAGCTCATCGGGCGCCACCTCGCCGACGGGACCGTCCTCCGGGCCGCGGCGGCCTACGAGAGGGCGCGCCCCTGGGCCCACCGCCGCCCTCGGCTCCTCGGAAGCGGCGACGGCGCCCGGAGGTCCGGCGTCGCGGTGACCTGAACGCGCCGGTACGCCCGGTACCGCGCTACGGCGCGGAGTCGTCGTCGGACGCCGCACGGCGGGGGTCCCGTCGACGTCCCGTTCCACCCGCGCGCCCCACGTCCCGCGAAGCAGTACCTCACCTTCGTGAGCGGCGGCCCACTCCAGTACGCCGTCGCCGAGGCGCTGGCCCTCCCCGACGTCTTCTTCACCGGCTTC
>NZ_JBSFVR010000020.1:0-46101 GCF_053592415.1 Streptomyces sp. NPDC002690
GTTTTATTCTGTGTTAAATTTCAAAACACACGCGGGGGCGCCCCCCCCGCGGGGGGGGGCGCCCCCACCTCGTACCTGTACGAGCGGTCAGGCCCAGGTGATCAGGCGCTTCGGCTGCTCCAGGATCGCGGCGATGTCCGCCAGGAACCTCGAACCGAGCTCGCCGTCGATGAGGCGGTGGTCGAACGAAAGCGCCAGCGTGGTGACCTGACGGGGCTTCACCTTGCCCTTGTGGACCCAGGGCTGGAGCTTGATCGCGCCGATCGCGAGGATCGCGGACTCGCCCGGGTTGAGGATGGGCGTGCCGGTGTCCACGCCGAAGACGCCCACGTTGGTGAGGGTGAGCGTGCCGCCCGCCATCGCCGCCGGGGAGGTCTTGCCCTCACGCGCGGTGGAGATCAACTCACCGAGTGCCGAACCGAGTTCGGGAAGGGTCTTGGCCTGCGCGTCCTTGATGTTCGGCACGATCAGTCCGCGCGGGGTGGCGGCGGCGATGCCCAGGTTGACGTAGTGCTTCTGGACGATCTCCTGGTTGGCCTCGTCCCAGGCGGCGTTGACGCCCGGGTTCCGCCTGACCGCGACGAGTACGGCCTTCGCGATGAGGAGCAGCGGGTTGACCCGGACCCCGGCGAGGTCCTTGTCCTCCTTCAGCTCCGCGACGAGCTTCATCGTGCGGGTGATGTCGACCGTGACGAACTCGGTGACGTGCGGCGCGGTGAAGGCGCTGGTGACCATCGCCTGGGCGATGGCCTTCCGGACCCCCTTGACGGGGATACGGGTCTCCCGCGCACCCGGGACCGCTGCCACCGGCCGCGGCGTCTCGGCCGGAGCGCCGTAGTACGTTCCGGTGTCGTACGGCGCGTGCTCGTCGAGCGCTTCCACCGCCGCGGGAGCGGCGCCCGCCGGGGGCGTCGCCGGAGCGGCGGCGGCGTGCACGTCCTCGCGGGTGATGACACCGTCCGGGCCGGTCGGGGTGACCGAGGCCAGGTCGATGCCGAGGTCCTTCGCGAGCTTGCGGACCGGCGGCTTGGCGAGCGGGCGGCTCTTGGCCACGACCGGTGCGGCACCGGCTCCGGCACCGCGCCCGTTCAGCTCGCCCTGGATCGCCCCGATCGCGGCGCTCGCGGCCGTCGCGGGCTCGGCGCTCTTGCGCGGGCGGCGCTTGGTGGAACCCTCGGAGACCCCGTAACCGACCAGCACGGACTGCCGGCCCTTGGGCGTCTCCTCCGGAGCGGCGGCAGCGGCCTCGGGCTCCGCCGGAGCGGTCACCGCTTCCTGCGCGGGTACGCCGGCGGCCGAACCGGGCGCCACGTCCACCGAGATGATCACCTGGCCGACGTCGACCGTGGTGCCCTCGGGGAAGCACAGCTCGTGCACCACCCCGTCGAACGGGATCGGCAGCTCGACGGCCGCCTTGGCGGTCTCCACCTCGCACACGACCTGGCCGTCGGTGACGGTGTCGCCGGGCTGCACGAACCACTTGAGGATCTCCGCCTCGGTGAGTCCCTCGCCCACGTCGGGCATCTTGAACTCGCGGAAACGGACCGTTGTGTCGGTCATCGTCACGACCCCTCTCCTCAGTACGCCAGCGAGCGGTCGACGGCGTCGAGCACCCGGTCGAGACCCGGCAGGTACTCGTCTTCGAGCCGGGCCGGCGGGTACGGCACGTGGTAGCCGCCGACACGCAGGACCGGTGCTTCGAGATGGTAGAAGCTGCGCTCGGTGATCCGGGCGGCGATCTCCGCGCCGGAGCCGTAGAACACCGGGGCCTCGTGCACGACGACCAGCCGGCCGGTCTTCTCGGCCGAGGTCTGGATGGCGTCGAAGTCGATCGGGGACATCGACCGCAGGTCCAGGACCTCGATCGACCGGCCCTCCTCCTGGGCCGCCGCGGCGGCCTCCAGGCAGACCTTCACCATCGGCCCGTACGCGACGAGCGTGAGGTCGCTGCCCTCGCGGACGGTGACGGCATCGTGCAGCGGGACCGGAATGGCCTCGGTGTCGACCTCGCCCTTGTCCCAGTAACGCCTCTTCGGCTCGAAGAAGATGACCGGGTCGTCGCTCTGGAGGGCCTGCTGCATCATCCAGTAGGCGTCGTGCGCGTTCGACGGCGAGACGATCTTCAGACCGGAGACGTGCGCGAACAGCGCTTCGGGCGACTCGCTGTGGTGCTCGACCGCGCCGATGCCGCCGCCGTAGGGGATACGGACCACGACGGGCAGCTTGATCGTGCCGAGCGAGCGGGCGCGCATCTTCGCGAGCTGTGTGACGATCTGGTCGTACGCGGGGAAGACGAAACCGTCGAACTGGATCTCGACGACGGGACGGTAGCCCCGCAGGGCCAGCCCGATCGCCGTACCGACGATGCCGGACTCGGCGAGCGGGGTGTCGATCACCCGTCCCTCGCCGAAGTCCTTCTGGAGCCCGTCGGTGATCCGGAAGACGCCGCCGAGCTTGCCGACGTCCTCACCCATGATCAGGACCTTGGGGTCGGTGTCGAGGGCGTGGCGCAGCGACTCGTTGAGCGCCTTGGCGATGGACATCTTTTCCGCGGCCATGGTCAGTTCTCCTCCTCGGCGAACGATGCCTGGTAGGCGGTGAACTCGGCGCGCTCCTCGTCGACGAGCGAGGACCCGTCCGCGTACGCGTGCTCGAACATGGCGAGGGGCTCGGGGTCCGGCATCGCGCGGACGCCCTCCCGTACTCGCTTGCCGAGCGCGTCGCTCTCCGCCTCCAGGGCGGTGAAGAAGGCCGCGTCGGCGAACTTCTGCTTCTCCAGGTACGTGCGCAGCCGCAGGATCGGGTCCTTCGCCTCCCACGCGGCGCGTTCCTCGTCGGCCCGGTACTTCGTCGGGTCGTCGGAGGTGGTGTGCGCGCCCATGCGGTAGGTGAACGCCTCCACGAGGGTGGGGCCCTCTCCGCGGCGGGCCCGCTCCAGCGACGCCTTGGTCACGGCGAGGCAGGCGAGCACGTCGTTGCCGTCGACGCGGACGCCGGGGAAGCCGTAGCCCTGGGCGCGCTGGTAGAGCGGCACCCGGGTCTGGCGCGCGGTGGGCTCGGAGATCGCCCACTGGTTGTTCTGGCAGAAGAACACGACCGGCGCGTTGTAGACCGCCGCGAAGGTGAACGCCTCGCCGACGTCGCCCTGGCTGGTGGCGCCGTCGCCGAAGTACGCGACCACGGCGGAGTCCGCGCCGTCCTTGGCGACACCCATGGCGTAGCCGGTGGCGTGCAGGGTCTGCGAGCCGATGACCAGCGTGTACAGGTGGAAGTTGTTGCTGTTCGGGTCCCAGCCGCCGTGGTTCACGCCGCGGAACAGGCCGAGCAGGTTCGTCGGGTCCACCCCGCGGCACCAGGCGACGCCGTGCTCGCGGTAGGTGGGGAAGACGTAGTCGTCGTCGTTCAGCGCCCGGCCGGAACCGATCTGCGCGGCCTCCTGGCCCAGCAGCGAGGCCCACAGGCCCAGCTCGCCCTGGCGTTGCAGCGCGGTCGCCTCGGAGTCGAACCGGCGGGTCAGCACCATGTCCCGGTACAGCCCGCGCAGCTCCTCGGGGGAGAGGTCGACGCTGTACTCGGGGTGCTCCACACGCTCGCCCTCGGGCGTCAGGAGCTGTACGAGCTGGGGCTCGGAACTCTGTGGTGCCTTCGCGGCGCTGGTGCGCCTGCTGCTGCTACTGCGTCGCGGCTTACGCGCGGCAGTGCTCTCCACGGTCACGTGCGTGCTCCTCCGTCGGTCCGGACCCCGGGGTCTGCCGGGAACCAGTGCGGCTCGCCTGTGTCCGGACCCGTGCACGGGGTGGGTGCCGCTCGGCCGGGAACAGGCGTGACAGGTGCCCCGGCGAGCACCCTGTCACAGGCACGTTACCCAGTGGGTCGCATATACGCGAAACCCTCTCTGACCTGCGTTTTTGCTTGGATTTCCAAGTAAATCGCGAAAACCCGAACTCTCGCTGGTCACAGCACTGGTAACAGCCTGGCAGGCCGCCGGAACAACGGCACGTTATCCCGGGGGGCCGACGCAGGGATAGGGCGGAGCGGAGCGGAGTGTGTGAGACTGCGAATGTGTCCGAAGATGGAAAAATCACCGTATTTCTACTCGACGACCACGAGGTAGTCCGCCGGGGCGTCCACGACCTGCTCGCGGTGGAGGACGACATCGAGGTCGTCGGTGAGGCCGGCACCGCCGCCGACGCCCTGGTCCGCATCCCCGCCACCCGCCCCGACGTGGCCGTCCTGGACGTGCGCCTGCCGGACGGCAGCGGGGTGGAGGTGTGCCGGGAGATCCGCTCCCAGAACGAGAACATCAAGTGCCTGATGCTCACCTCGTACGCGGACGACGAGGCCCTGTTCGACGCGATCATGGCCGGGGCCTCGGGGTACGTACTGAAGGCGATCCGGGGCAATGAGCTGCTGAGCGCGGTACGCGACGTGGCGGCCGGAAAGTCGCTGCTGGACCCGGCGGCCACCGCCCGGGTGCTGGCCCGCCTGCGCGACGGCAAGGACAGCAAGGGCGACGACAAGCTCGCCAACCTGACCGACCAGGAACGCAAGATCCTCGACCTGATCGGCGAGGGGCTCACCAACCGGGTCATCGGGGAGCGCCTGCACCTCGCGGAGAAGACCATCAAGAACTACGTCTCCAGCCTCCTGTCGAAGCTCGGCATGGAGCGCCGCTCGCAGGCCGCCGCGTACGTCGCCCGCATCCAGGCCGAGGGCGAACGCTGACCCGCAGCCCCACACGGGCGTCGGGACGGGCCGGGGCTCCGGTGGCGCCCGGGACCTTGGTCCCGGTGTGCACGGGGCCGCCGGCCCTTACGCACGGGCCGGGCGCCACCGGACAGTGGAAGGCATGTCTCCAGAGGAATCGCATGCCATCGAGTTGCTGAACCGGGTCCCGTACGGCCGGCTGGCGACCAGCAGGCGTGCGCTCCCCCTGCTGGCCCTCGCCCGCCACCTCGTGTGCGACGGGCATCTCCTGCTGCGCATGCACGGCGGACTCGGCCACCACGAGGCCTGCGACGGCAGCGTCGTCGCCTACGGGGCCGACAACCTCAACACGGCGGCCCCGGGCGCCGGCGACCTGTGGGCCGTGCAGTTCACCGGCACCGCCGAGCTGCTGGAACCCACCCCCGCCCAGCGCGCCCGCTTCGGCGCCCCGCCCGCCGAGGTCAACGGGGAATCCTTCGCTCCGGTCTACCTCCGGCTGCGCCCGCAGTTCGTCTCCATGCACACTCTGGGCTGGAATTCAAGTCCGCATCCGGGGCACGTTGCGTGATCTACCATCTGGTAAGTGCCGCGCTCATATGTAACCCTCCCTCCCAAGCCTCCGGTCGGCGAGGTCATGCGCCGCTATCCAGCGGTCGGTGAACCGCTCGCCTGCGAGCCGATCACCAAGGGACTGCTCAACCACGGCTACCGCGTCTCCACCACGCGCGGCGCGTACTTCCTCAAGCACCACCTGGACAAGCAGCACCTGGACGACGCCACCGGCGAACGCTCCCTCATCGCCCGCCAGCACCGGGCGACCCAGCGTCTCCAGTCGATCGGCGTCCCCGTCGCGCCGCCGCTGGCCGACGCGGACGGCGAGACCGTCACGGTGATCGACGGCCACTGCTTCGCCCTGCACCCCTGGGTCGACGGCCGCCACCGGGTCGGCGCCCAGCTCACCCCCGACCAGTCCACGCGTCTCGGGGCGCTCCTCGGAGCCGTACACACAGGACTCGAACAGGTCATGGGCCCCGGCAGCGGCACGCAGGCCACGCGGCGCGGACACGGCAGCCCCGATCCCGCCGACACCTTCGCCCTCATCGACGAGCTGCTCGACGCGGCACGCGGCGTACGCCCCCGCGACACCCCGTTGGACGCCTTCGACGAGCTGGCCGTGCACCGACTCGTCGAACGCCGGGCACTCCTCGAACGCCACGCCCACCGCCGCCCGCCGACCCCCGTGGGCCCCGCCCACGGCTGGGTGCACGGCGACTTCCACCCGCTGAACCTGCTCTACCGGGGCAGCGACCCGGTGGCGATCGTCGACTGGGACCGTCTCGGCGTACAGCCCCGCGCCGAGGAAGCGGTACGCGCCGCGGCGATCTTCTTCGTGCAGCCCGCCGGCAAGCTGGAGCTGGACAAGATCAAGGCGTACGCACGCGCCTACCGCGAGGCCGCCGGCGCCGGCCCGGCGGAACTCGCCGCCGCGGTGCACCGGGTGTGGTGGGAGCGGCTCAACGACTTCTGGATATTGCGCTGGCGCTACGCCCTGGGAGACCGAAGGGCCGACCCGCAGTTCCCTGCGGTGTCGGCCCTGGTGGTGTGGTGGACCCGGGAGTACGAGGCGGTGAACGAGGCGTTCACCGGGTGAGCGGTCCTCGCGTGCCCCCGGCTCAGCCGGTGGTGGCGGTCGTTCCCGTCGAATCGGTGGGTTCGTCGGTGGTGCCGCCTCCGACGAGACCACCCAGCGCGCCGGAACCCTCGTCGTCCGTCGGGTCCGTGGTCGGCTCCTCGGTCGTCTCGCCCGTGGAGCCGGAGACGTTCCCGCCCGTCGACGTGGCGGGTGCCTGCGTCGTCTGGGTCGGCTTCGGGGTGTCCGAAGGCTTCGTCTCCGTGGGCGTCGGAGTCCAGGTCGGCTCCTGGGACCACTGCGACTGCCCGCCCGAGGAGTCCTCGGGCGCCTGCGTCTCCTTGGTCGGATCGTCGCTCGGCTCGGCCGAGGTCTCGTCCGGGGACGGCGAGGTCGAGGTGGTCTGCTCCACCCGCCCCTTGTCGGTGTCGTCGCCGCTCGCCGCGTTGACCGCGATCGCGATCCCGACGCCGATCGCGACCAGCGCGAGCACCGCGAGGAGCCACATCTTGCTCTTGCCGCCGCCGTTCCCCTGGCCGCCGCCGTAACCGCCGCCGTAGCCGCCGTCGTCCGGGTTCATCGGGGGCAGGATCGGCCCCTTCGAGGTGTCCCCGTGCGAGGCGTAGCCGCCGGCCCCCATCACCTGGGTCGCTCCGGCGTAGCCCTGCGCCTGGGTGTGGGCCGCGTCGTACCCGGCGACCGGTCCGGTGTTCCACGTCCCCGTGTGGCCGCCCTGGACCTGGAGCATCTGCAGGCCGTACTGGACCGTCCCGCGCATCTCCTCGGCGCTCTGGAACCGGTCGTCCGGCTCCTTCGCGAGCGAACGCATCACCAGACCGTCCAGCTCCGGCGGCACGGCGTCCGAGACGTCGGAGGGCGGCAGCGGAATGTCCTGGACGTGCTGATACACCACCGAGAGCGGCGTCTCACCGGTGAACGGGGGCCGCAGCGCCAGCAGTTCGTACAGCAGACAGCCGGTCGCGTACAGGTCGGAGCGGTGGTCGACGGCCTTGCCGAGCGCCTGCTCCGGAGAGAGGTACTGCGGCGTGCCCATGACCATGCCGGTCTGCGTCATCGTCGACTGCGCGCCGTGCAGCGCACGGGCGATGCCGAAGTCCATGACCTTGACCGCACCGGAGTTGGTGATGATGACGTTCGCGGGCTTGATGTCCCGGTGCACGATGCCGTGCTGGTGCGAGTAGGCAAGAGCCTCCAGCACACCCGAGACGATGATGAGCGCCTGCTCCGGAGGCGGCGCCTCCGCACTGATCAGCAGTTCACGGATGGTGCGGCCCTCGACCAGCTCCATCACGATGTAGGGGACGGTCTGACCGCCCACGACGTCCTCGCCGGAGTCGTACACGGCGACGATCGCGTGGTGGTTGAGTCCGGCCACCGACTGCGCCTCGCGGGTGAACCGCGCCTTGGAGACCGGGTCCTCGGCGAGATCGGAACGGAGCAGCTTCACCGCGACGGTACGTCCGAGACGGACGTCCTCCGCGGCGTAGACCTCCGCCATTCCGCCCCTGCCGAGGCGGTGGGTCATCCGGTAACGGCCGTCCCCGACGACGCCGCCGACGCCCCAGGAGTCGGTGCCATCCGAGACTCCGCCGCCGTTTGCTTCGGAATCGGGTGCCATCAGTCCTCGCCGTCGTATCTGTCCGCGCGTCCGCGGGTCCTCACGGTGCCTGGTTCCTGCATCAGCTGAATGGGCAGCTGCATTGCCACGCCACGCTACAGCCTCCACCGCGCCGCTCGGTCCGGAGCGAAACCGGTCATCCGATCGGCCCGCGTGCCGCACGGGCACATTCCGGGCCGTTCCGGTAACGCTTCCGAGACGGTTCGTGTGGTCAGGGTCACGGAACCGGCACCTGGCTTGACGTGTCCCACCCCTCGGGCAGACTTGGCCCGTAATACGGATCTTCGCGGATTCCCGGGCACCGGCGCTCGCTGTTCACCGAAGTTTCGGTACAGATTTCCGCGATACCCGCGTACACCCACGAAAACAGGGGACACGCGTCATCGGCGCGCCGAGGGGGAGACACGTCATGAGCCAGGACGGTTCGCACGGGCGCTACGCGGGCGGAGCCGTCGCCGGTGGGCGGTACCAGCTCCGCGACCTGCTCGGCGAAGGCGGTATGGCCTCCGTCTACCTCGCCTACGACGCGGCGCTCGACCGCCAGGTGGCGATCAAGACCCTGCACACCGAACTCGGGCGCGAACAGTCGTTCCGCGAGCGGTTCCGCCGCGAGGCGCAGGCCGTCGCGAAGCTCCAGCACACCAACATCGTCTCCGTCTTCGACACCGGCGAGGACGAACTCGGCGGCGCCCTGATGCCGTACATCGTCATGGAGTACGTGGAGGGCCTGCCACTCGGCGCGGTGCTGCGCCAGGACATCGCCGCCCAGGGCGCCATGCCCGCCGACAAGGCCCTCAAGGTGACCGCCGACGTGCTGGCCGCCCTGGAGACCAGCCATGAGATGGGGCTCGTCCACCGCGACATCAAGCCCGGCAACGTCATGATCACCAAGCGCGGCGTCGTGAAGGTCATGGACTTCGGGATCGCCCGCGCCATGCAGTCCGGCGTCACCTCGATGACCCAGACCGGCATGGTCGTCGGCACCCCTCAGTACCTCTCTCCCGAGCAGGCCCTCGGCCGAGGCGTGGACGCCCGCTCCGACCTCTACTCGGTCGGCATCATGCTCTTCCAACTGCTCACCGGGCGCCTCCCGTTCGACGCGGAGTCCCCGCTCGCCATCGCGTACGCGCACGTGCAGGAGCAGCCTCCGGCCCCGTCCACCCTCAACCGGGCGGTCTCCCCCGCGGTCGACGCGCTCGTCGCCCGCGCACTGCGGAAGAACCCGAACGAACGCTTCCCCAGCGCCGCCGCGATGCGCGACGAGGTCTTCCGGGTGCTGAGCGCGTCGGGCCCCGCCGTCGCCCCGGTGATCGTCGCCGGCGGCCCGACGAACAGCGGTTCGGGCGTCGGCGCGACGGTCTTCCCGCCGGTGGACCAGCAGAACCCGCCCACCCCGTACGGCGTCCAGACCCCGTACCCGGCGCACCAGCAACCGCAGCAGCCCGGCCCGTACGGGGCCCCGACCCCGGCGGCGGGCTACGGCTACCCGCAGGCCGCCCCGCCCGCGTACCAGCAGACCCCGCCGCCGTACGCCGTGGCCGCGACCGCCGGCGGCGCGGGCGCCGGGGGCTCCGGCAAGCCCCGGCGGAACGGGGTGGTCCTGGGTTCGGTCGCCGTCGCCGTCATCGCCGTCATCGGCCTGGGGGCGGTCTTCCTGATCGGCGGGGGCGAGGGCGGGGACGACGAACCGGACGCCACCGGCGGCACCGACAGCAGCGCGCCGGCGGTCGCGGGTGAGCACAAGGGGCCCGAGCGCAACCGGACGATGACCACCGACAAGTGCACCCGCCCGAGCACGGACGTCCGTGATCCGGAGAAGGTCTCCGCCCCGGACTTCGTCTACAAGGACCTGCTCTCCGCGAAGGCCTGCGCCGACGCCGCCGGGTGGACCCTCAAGGTGATCGAGGAACCCGGCAACACCTACGCCGAGGACCAGATCGTCAAGCAGTTCCCGACCGCGGGTACGGCCATCGACCCGCAGGGCGCCCACATCGAGCTGAGCGTCTCCACGGGGGACCCGAACTGAGTCCGGCGGCCGGGCGATCGCCACGGCCGGACCGGGCGCTCGGTCAGGCCGTGGCGATCGCCCGGCCGTCCGGACCGGCCGTCCGGACCGGGTGCTCGACCGGGTGCTCGACCGGGTGCTCGACCGGGTAGATCGACCACCTGGATCGGCCGTTCGTTCGTGGCTCTGATCGGCCGTTCGGGTGGGGGCGGGGCCCGTCGTCATCAGGGCGGATGACATCCATCCATCCGGGATGCCGGGAATGTGCGGGCGTGTGACGCTGATCCCATGGCTCCAGGTCCTCCTCACCCGCGGTCTCGGTGGATGTCGAGGTCGGCGGCCTGCCTCCTGCTCGCCATGACCGCGGTGCCGATTCCGGCGACCGGCGGAACCGCCTTCGCGTCGCCCCGTACGAGCACCCTCGCCCCCTTCGGACCGCATGCTTCCGCGCCCTCGGGTCCCCGGTCCTCGGCGGCCCCGTCCTCGCCCCGCTCGTCCTCATCGCGCTCGCCTTCGGCGCCACCCTCGCCGGTGCCCTCCTCCTCGGCGCACCCGTCTCCGGCGCGCCAGTCCTCGGTGCCCCGGCCCTCGGCGGGCGTCCGCCCACCGGCTTCCGGCGCACCGGTCTCCGCCGTGCCGGCACCGGCCCCCGGCGTGCCGGTCCTCGCCGTGTCGGCCCCACCGGGCGGAATCGACGCGAGCATCTCCACCGGGCCCACCACGATCACGCCCCCGGCCACCCCGCTGGTCCCGCCGTCGCCGTCCGGCAGGCCCTCCGGCGGCCCGTCCGAGGACGCTTCGGCCGGTCCACCGAAGGACGGGCCACCGTTCGCCGGGCGGCCCGCCGGGGAGGGCCGGGTACGCCCCGGAAGGTCGCTGACCCCCGAGGAGTTCGCCTCGGCCGTCGCCGCACTGGAGGACGACCACGAGGTGACTCCCCCGCCCGCCCCGGCCTCCACCGCGCCGCCCTTCCCGTCCTCCAGGCCCATGACGACGGCCCACCGGCGCGCACTGAACGCCCGGACCGCCGAGCGGCTCCGAGGGCTGTCCCTGGGCGGCGGGATCACCCTGGTCGGCCTCGGGCTGCTCCTCCTCGGCGTCCGTGTGCGCCGCGCGGACTGACCTGAAACACGCCCCACGAGGTCCACATCGGGCGCTGTGCCGGGCCATCCCCGGGGGACCGATCACGCATTCAGGTACGTAGAGGACGGTGGATCACGCCTAAGAAGGGGCACCACCCCTGTGTACGGAGCATGTGCGAGACAATGGCGGCATGGAGATGCCGAGGAATGACCGGTCGCAGGAGCACCCCCAAGTCCTCGTAGTGGGACAGGACGGAATGGCTGTCGGCGGCGGTGCCAGTGGCGACGAGTCCCGCGAGGTCCCAGTGACGGAGATGGTCGAACAGCCCGCGAAGGTCATGCGCATCGGCAGCATGATCAAGCAGCTCCTCGAGGAGGTCAGAGCGGCACCTCTCGACGAGGCGAGCCGCGTCCGGCTCAAGGAGATCCACGCCAGTTCCGTGAAGGAACTGGAGGACGGACTCGCACCGGAGCTGGTGGAGGAGCTGGAGCGCCTTTCGCTGCCCTTCACGGAGGAGTCGGTCCCCTCGGAGGCCGAACTGCGGATCGCGCAGGCTCAGCTGGTGGGCTGGCTGGAGGGCCTGTTCCACGGCATCCAGACGGCTCTGTTCGCCCAGCAGATGGCGGCCCGGGCCCAGCTGGAGCAGATGCGGCGCGCGCTGCCGCCCGGCTCCGGAGACGAAGAAGGAGCCGGCGGGGACCCGCACGGCGCGATCCGCTCCGGCCCGTATCTCTGAGGACTGTGCTCGGCTCGATCTTCGAGCTCCGGAGCCGAACGATCAGCACGCCGACGCGCGGACCCTCCGCGCGCGGAACCCGGCAGAGCCCGGCCCGCGGAACCCGATGCGGATTCCGTGCGGGCCGGGCTCTCGTCATGCAGACCACCGGGGCCGAGTTTTCGGCACACGCCTCAGCCGGGGCGTGTGTCGAAAGTCCCGCCTGACCGACGACGCCTGGCACGCACGCCCTAGTTCGCGGCGGGCGCCAGCAGCAGGACCTTGCCGATGTGGGTGCTGGACTCCAGCACCCGGTGGGCCTCGGCGGCCTCGGCCATCGGGACCGTACGGTCCACGATCGGGCGGACCACGCCGCCCTCGATCAGCGGCCAGACGTGCTCGCGCACGGCCGCCACGATCGCGGCCTTCTCCGCCTGCGGGCGGCCCCGGAGCGATGTGGCGGTGACGGCGGCCCGCTTGGTCAGCAGGGCACCCAGGTTCAGCTCGGCCTTCGCGCCGCCCTGGAGACCGATGACGGCGAGCCGCCCGTTGGTGGCGAGTGCGTCGACGTTCTTCCCCAGGTACTTCGCGCCCACGATGTCGAGGATGACGTCCGCGCCCGCGCCGTCCGTCGCCTTGCGGATCTCCTCCACGAAATCCTGCTCGCGGTAGTTGATCAGGATGTCCGCGCCGAGTTCCGCGCAGCTCGCCAGTTTCTCCGCGCTGCCCGCGGTCACCGCGACCCGGGCGCCGACCGCCTTGGCCAGCTGGATCGCCATGGTGCCGATGCCGCTGGAACCGCCGTGCACCAGCAGGGTCTCGCCAGGACGCAGATGCGCGACCATGAAGACGTTCGACCAGACCGTCGACGTCACCTCGGGAAGCGCCGCCGCCGACACCACGTCGAGGCCCGCGGGCACCGGCAGCAACTGCCCGGAGGGCACCACGACCTTCTCCGCGTAACCGCCGCCGGCGAGGAGCGCGCAGACCTCGTCACCCACCGCCCAGCCGCTCACCCCCGGGCCCAGCGCGGCAATCCGCCCCGCGCATTCGAGACCGGGGTACGCGGACGCGCCGGGCGGCGGGTCGTAGAAGCCCTGGCGCTGCATGACGTCGGCGCGGTTCACCGCGCTGGAGAGCACCTCCACGAGGACTTCGCCCTCGCCAGGTACGGGATCGGGCACCTCGGTCCAGACGAGTGCCTCGGGGCCACCGGGTTCCGGGATCGTGATCGCATACATGGCCGCGAGGCTACTCCGTGGCCGCCGCCCCCACCCGGCAGGCGGCGCCTGCCCCGGCGGCCGGTGGGCGAACGGGCGGGTGCGGGCTCCCGTGCCGGCGCTACAGCCGCTGCGGGCCCTGCGGCGGCCGGTTCGGGATCAGCGGGGAGGGCAGCGGGGAGGCGCGCACGACCACCACCACCCGGTCCGTCATCTGCAGAGGGCTCGCGGCGGGATCGTCGTAGCTGAGCATCCGGTGGCCCCGCACCACGTTCACCACCAGGTCGTCGGTCTCCCGGACACCCTTGCCCACCTCGCTCTTTATCACCGGCCGCTCGATGAGATCCAGGCCGCTGCCGTGCTGGATGAGGTCCTCCAGCACCGTGCCCGCGCTGGGGCTGAGCGCCGAGAGACCCAGCAGCCGGCCCGCCGCACTCGCGCTGGTGATGACCGCGTCCGCTCCGGACTGCCGGAGCAGCGGGGCGTTCTCCTCCTCGCGCACCGCGGCGACGATCTTCGCGCTCTGATTCAGCTGCCGGGCCGTCAGCGTCACCAGCACCGCGGTGTCGTCCCGCTGGGTGGCGATGATGATCTGACGCGCCTTCTGGACCTCGGCCCGCAGGAGGACCTCGCTGCGGGTGGCATCCCCCTGTACCCCGGTGAACCCCTGCGCGTTGACCGCGTCGACCACCTTGCCGGACGGATCGACGATGACGATCCGGTCCTTCCGCAGGCCGGTCGCGCAGAGGGTCTGCACGGCCGAGCGGCCCTTCGTACCGAAACCGACGACCACACTGTGATCTCGCACGTTGCTTCTCCAGCGATTCAGGAACTCGGCGGTTCAATGGGGCGACGGATCACCCTGCCCGGCGTATCGCGCGGTACGGCGCAGCTCCCAGGGTACGGAAGGACGAGGGACGGAACGGCCGCGCGGAACCCCTTACGCTTCTGTCCGCCGGTGACGGTGCACGGCTGGTGGAGACACACCGCGTGCCGGGCACTTCGGCATCCGTCCTCGTCGTCGATCCACGACCATGGGCCACGACGTGACCACCTGCCCGCCGCCGCCAGAGGACATGCATTGAAGGACGAGAACCGACCAGCAGCCAGGACCGGCAGGTTCTCCATCCTGCGGACCCTCTGGCACCGCTCGCGCTCGGAGGCGCGGGACGACAGCGAGGCCAGTCGCGCCATCACCATGCCGACGCAGGGCGCCCTGCCGCCGCTCCAACAGGTGCTCCGGCGGCTGGCGATGGCCCTGCTGGTCCTCGCGGTCACGGTGGTGATCGTCTGGTCCGACCGCGCCGGATACAACGACACCTCCGACGGCAGCGTCGACCTGCTCGACGCGGTCTACTACGCGACCGTCACCCTCTCCACCACCGGATACGGCGACATCACCCCGGTGAGCGACGGTGCCCGCCTCACGAACGTGCTGGTCATCACCCCGCTCCGGGTGCTCTTCCTGATCATCTTGGTCGGCACCACCCTCGAAGTCCTCACCGAGCGGACCCGCCAGCAGGTGCGTATCCACCGGTGGCGTTCCCGCACCCGCGGCCATGTCGTGGTGGTCGGTTACGGCACCAAGGGCCGGCACGCCATCGAGTCGCTGCTCTCCACCGGCACGGCCAAGGACAAGATCGTCGTGGTGGACCCGCAGCAGAAGGCCGCACACGCGGCGGGCGACGACGGACTGGTGGCCGTGGTCGGCGACGCCACGCGCTCCGAAACCCTCCTCAAGGCAGAGGTACAGACGGCCAGTCGGGTGATCATCGCCCCCCAGCGCGACGAGACGGCCACCCTGATCACCCTGACCGCGCGCCAGCTGAACAAGCACGCCACCATCGTCGTCGCGGTCCGGGAGGACGAGAACGTTCCTCTGCTCAAGCAGAGCGGCGCGGACACCGTGGTCACCAGCTCCAGTTCGGCCGGCCGCCTGCTCGGGGTCTCGATGGCCAGCCCGCCGGTGGCCAGGACGCTGGAAGACCTGATGACCCACGGCAGCGGGCTGGACCTCGGGGAGCGCGCGGTGACCGAGGAGGAGATCGGGCGCTCGCCGCGCGAGTGCTCCGATCTGATCGTCGCGGTGCTGCGCAACAGGAAGTTGCTCGACTACACGGACCCCACGATCGCCGGTCTCCAGCGCGAGGACCGTGTGATCACCATCAGCCGATCGGGGTCACCGGCCCACTGACACCACCCGTCGCGCGGTCCGCCCGATCCGCTGATGTCGGACCCGGTCCGACCGCTGTCCCGGCACCCGTCCGGCGCATGTTTCACGTGAAACGGCCCACGTGCCTTTCGGGGGCCGGGACACCGGCCGGACTGCCCGGACTGCCCGGACTGCCCGGGCGCCTGAGCGCCTGAGCGCCTGAGCACCTGAGTGCCTGGCTCTTGCTAAGCCCACGGCAGATCGAGGATCTCCACCTCGGCACCGGGGCGTACACCCCCCGGCGGCACCACGGCCATACCGTCGGCGGTGGCGATCCCCCGCAGCATCGCGGGGCCGTTGTAGCGCAGGGGTACAACGTGGTCCCTGGTGTCTCCGCGCCCGGCCCGATGGACCACGGGCACGAGCCGGGTGTCGTGCGGGTGCCCCTGCACCGCGTCGTGGACGAGCGCCCGGTACGGCTCCTGCGCGACGCGCCCCGCGAGGCCGCCGAGCAGCGGAAGCGCGAGCGTGAGGAGTCCGGAGACGGCGGCGAGCGGATTGCCGGGCAGCCCCACCAGGAAGGGCCCGTCCGGAGCCGTCCTGGCCAGCAGCATCGGATGGCCCGGACGGACCGCCACGCCGTCCACCAGCAGTTCGGCGCCGATCTCGGAGAGGATCGGGTGCACATGGTCCACCGGGCCGGCCGCAGTACCCCCTGTCGTCACCACCAGGTCCGCATCGGTGGTGGTGAGCGCGTGCCGCAACGCCTCCGGGTCGTCCCCGAGGCAGCGGGGATCGGCGACATCGGCACCGGCCGCCCGCAGCCACGGGCCGAGCATGGGCCCGAGCGCGTCGCGGATGCGACCACCGTGGGGGAGTCCCGAGGTGAGCAGCTCGTCACCGAGCACCAGCACCTCCACCCGGGGACGCGGTACGACGACGAGCGCGTCGTACCCGGCGGCGGCGGCCAGACCGAGCACCGCGGGCGTCACCAGCGTTCCCGGCACCAGTAGTTGCTCGCCGGTCCGGCACTCGGTCGCGCGCGACCGGATGTCCTGGCCGGGAACGACGGTCCGCCGGGCGTGCAGCATCCCCTTGGCCTCGTCCACCTCGGCGTGCTCCGAGCGGATGACCGCCGTCGCTTCGGCCGGCAGACGGGCGCCGGTGGCGATCCGTACCGCCTCGCCGTCCGGCAGCCGGTCGAGGCCGCCGTCTCCGGCCAGTAGTCCGGAGCCCTCACGAAAGCGCCAGGGGCCGGGCCCGGTGACGGCCCAGCCGTCCATGGCCGAGGTGTCGAAGGACGGCAGATCGGTCAACGCCGCGAGCCCCTCGGCGAGTACATGGCCCAGGGAGCGGTCGAGCGGCAGCCGGATCGCGGGCAGCGAGGTCCTCCGGCCGGCTCGCACCGACAGCGCCCGGGCCTGCTCCCAGTGGATGCCGGGGGAGTGGTGCACGGGTGCGGCACCACGAGCCGGTACGGACCCGGCCGAGCCGGACTTCGCCGAGCCGGACTTCACCGAACCCGACTTCGCGGAGCCCGACGGCTCCGGAGGGGCCGACGGCCGCGTCGTCCCCTCCGAGTGGTCTCCGGCCGAGGGCACGTCGCCGTGGTGGGAGGAGTCCGGGGGAGACAGGTCGTAGCGCGAAGACTCGTGCGGGGGAACCCGGTTGGCCAGGGCCAACGCCTGCTCCACGGCACGCTCGTCCTCCGCCGAGGAGGCTCTGCGCGCGGGCACGGGGCAGTCGTCCAGTTCCGGAAGCACGAAGAGGTCACCCGGCGTTCCCGAACCGGAAATCCGCACGGTCGGGGCCTCCGAAGCGGGAAACGGCTCCCGGCCGGTCACGAGGCTCCGGCTCCCCGGCCGTCGCCCGACTCCTCTTCCCAGCGCAGGGCGAGAGCAGCCGCCTTGCGGGCCGCCTCGGCCACGGCGCCGGGGGCGTCACCGGGTCCGGCGTTCGCGCTCGCCAGTCCCGCCGCGTACCCGACGAGGAAGGTGGTGAGCGGGGCGGCGGGTCGCGCGACGCCGTGTGCGGCGTCGCGCGCCAGGTCGAGCAGAACATCGGTGTCGACGTCGAGTTCGAGGCCCAGTTCGGATTTGACTGCGGTGATCCATTCGTCCAGCACGGCCTCATGCTCCCTGATGTGCGCCCTCGCCAGCCTGATGTCGTCCCAAGTGTCGCAGTCGAACGAGGCGAACTTCGGCGTGGCCAGGGTGGCCAGATCGAGTTCGGCCGTCAGCAGGCGCAACGGAAGTCCGGCGAGGCCGCCGTGCTCGGTGGCGAGCAGGGCGAGCTCGCGCCGCAGTGGTTCGGCCCGGTAGACGGCTACCAGCGGCTGTCGGCGCCCGTCCGGGTCCGCGCACAGGGCGCCTTCCCGGCCACCCTCATCGGCGGCGGCCAGCAACGCTTCGACGGTGGCGGCACCGAGGAACGGCAGGTCGGCCGAGAGCACCACGACCCAGGGGGCGGCGGTCTCCCGGACGCCCGCGCCCAGCGCGGCCACCGGACCGCCGCCCGCGGGTGTCTCCCGGGTCCACCGCACCGGCCGGACCGTGGCCCTGCGGGGCCCGACCACGACCGTGCTCACGGCACCGGCGCACGCGGCGAGCACCCGGTCGAGCAGCGTCCGTCCACCGACGCCGATCCCGGGCTTGTCCGCTCCCCCGAGCCGGCTGGCGGCTCCTCCGGCAAGGACGATGGCGTCATAGGAGGTCATGCGACGAGTATGGGCGCCCGCCCCGGAGCCCGGTCGGCCCGGGCGCCGCCCGGGCCGTGCCCGCCGGAGCGGAGCAGGTCGCGCCGGGCCTTCCCGTGGTCCGCCGGGCGCCGCCCTACAAGGCCCGCAGCAGGACCGCCGGTTGTTCCACGCAGTCGGCGACGTACCGCAGGAAGCCTCCCGCCGTGCCGCCGTCGCAGACCCGGTGGTCGAAGGTGAGCGAGAGCTGCACCACGTGACGGACCGCCAGTTCACCGTCGTGGACCCATGGGCGGGGCACGATGCGGCCGACGCCGAGCATGGCCGCCTCCGGGTGGTTGATGATCGGCGTGGAGCCATCCACCCCGAACACGCCGTAGTTGTTCAGGGTGAACGTGCCGCCCGTCAGCTCGGCCGGGGTCAGTTTCCCGTCCCGGGACAGCCCGGTGAGCCGGGCGAGCTCGGCCGCCAGTGAGTCCACGGAGCGCGCGTGGGCGTCGCGGACCACCGGCACCACGAGTCCCCGGCCGGTCTGCGCGGCGAAGCCGAGGTGGACGGAGGGAAGCCGTACGACCTCCCGGGCAGCGGTGTCCACGGTGGAGTTCAGATCCGGGTATTTCGCCAGCGCGGCCACGCAGATCCGGGCCAGCAGGGCGAGAACCGACACCTTCGGGCCCTCGGCCGCGTTCATCGCCGCGCGGGCCGCCATCAGCTCGGTCGCGTCGGCGTCCACCCAGCAGGTCGCGTCGGGAATCTCGGTCCGGCTGCGGACCATCTTGTCGGCGACCGCACCCCGTACACCGCGCAAGGCGATCCGTTCGCCGGTCGCGGCACCGTCCCGCAGGGGAACGGCGGCACCCACGAGGGAGCCGGCGTCGTGCCCGGGGGCCTTCGGCGCCCTACCGATCACCGACTCGACGTCGCACCGCAGGATCAGCCCGTCCGGACCCGAACCCGTCAGTTCGCGGAGATCGAGCCCATGCTGCCGGGCGAGTCTGCGGACGAGCGGCGAGATGACCGCGACCGGAGCACCCGCCGCGCCCGGAGCACCCGCCGCACCCGGAGCATCCGCCACGCCCGGAGCATCCGCCACGGCCCAATGAGCCGGAACGCCCTCGCCGGCCGGACCGTCGGAAGCGACCGGACCGGCGGAAGCGGCCGGACCGGCGGAAGCGACCGGAGACACGGCGACGACCGGCGGCGCGGCCGTCATCGGCGCGGGCCGGACCCGGCGCCGGCGCGCCGCCGGGGCGGTCGTGCCGTACCCGACCAGCACGTTCCCCGAGGCACCGGCCGACCCGGGCTCCTCCGGGGACACTGGGGACACCGGGGCCGCCGGGGACGCCGGGGCCGGTGCGACCGCGACCGTCATCAGCGGGGCGCCGACCGGGAGTTCCGCCCCCTCGTCGCCGAAGCGGGCCGTGACCACCCCTGCGTACGGACACGGCACCTCCACCAGGGCCTTGGCCGTCTCGACCTCGACCACCGGCTGGTCCACGGCGACGACCTCGCCGGCCTCCACCAGCCAGCGCACGATCACCGCCTCGGTCAGTCCCTCGCCGAGGTCGGGCAACCTGAATTCGAGCACCGTGGGCATCAGCGCGTCGCCTCCCACTGGAGCCGGGCGACCGCGTCGAGAACTCGGTCCACCCCCGGCAGATGGTGCCGCTCCAGCATCGGCGGCGGATACGGGATGTCGAAGCCGGTGACCCGCAGCACCGGTGCCTCCAGGTGGTGGAAACACCGCTCGGTCACCCGCGCGGCGATCTCCCCTCCCGGTCCGCCGAACCCGGCGGACTCGTGGACGATCACCGCGCGCCCGGTCCGCCGCACGGACGCGGCGACCGTCCCGTCGTCGAAGGGCACCAGCGACCGCAGATCGACGACCTCCAGGTCCCAGCCCTCCGCCACCGCCGCCTCGGCCGCCTCCAGGCACACCGGCAGCGACGGGCCGTAGGTGATCAGGGTCGCGCTCGTCCCCGGCCTGCGGACCACGGCCCGTCCGATGGGCCCGACCTCGGCCGGAGCCTCGGGCGACCAGTCGGACTTCGACCAGTACAGCCGCTTCGGTTCCAGGAACACCACGGGGTCGTCCGAGGCGATCGAGGCACGCAGCAGTCCGTAGGCGTCCTCCACAGTGGCCGGGGTGACGACGTGGAGCCCCGGAGTGGCCATGTAGTAAGCCTCCGAGGAGTCACTGTGGTGCTCGACCCCGCCGATCCCGCCGCCGTACGGAATCCGCACGGTCAAGGGCATCGGAAGGGCTCCCCCGGTCCGGTTCCGCATCCGCGCCACATGGCTGACCAGCTGCTCGAACGCCGGGTACGCGAACGCGTCGAACTGCATCTCCACCACGGGCCGCAGGCCGTACATCGCCATCCCGACCGCGGCACCGAGAATCCCCGCCTCCGCGAGCGGGGTGTCGGTGCACCGCTCCTCGCCGAACTCCGCCGCCAGCCCGTCGGTCACCCGGAAGACGCCCCCGAGCGTGCCGACGTCCTCGCCGAGCACGTGCACCGAGGGGTCCTCGGCCATCGCGTCCCGCAGTGCCCGTCCCAGCGCCTGGGCCATCGTGGCCGACCGTGAGCGGCCCGCCCGCGCCCGCACCGCAGTGGTCATCGCCCGCCCTCCGCTTCCCGCTCGTCCTGCCCGTGCCCGTCCTGCCGCCCTTCGGCGCCCCGCTGCTCGCTCTCGGCCTCCAGCTCGGCGCGAAGGCGGTCCTCCTGCTCCCGCAGCGGTCCGGTCCGCCGCGCGAAGACGTGCGCGAACAGGTCCGCCGGGTCGAGCACCGGATCGGCGTTCATCCGCTCCCGCAGCGCCGCCGCCATCCGCTCCGCCTCCTGGCGCACCGCGCCCATGGCCGCTTCGTCGAGCAGGCCGCGCCCGGTCAGCTCGCGCTCCATGAGCAGCACCGGATCGTGGTCCCGCCAGGAGGCCACCTCGTCCTCGGAGCGATAGCGGGTCGCGTCGTCGGCGTTGGTGTGGGCGTCCATGCGGTAGGTGACCGCCTCCACCAGCGTCGGCCCGCCACCGCCGCGGGCGCGCGCCACCGCCTCGGCGAGCACCTCGTGGACCGCCGCGGCGTCGTTGCCGTCCACCAGCCTGCCGGGCATGCCGTAGCCGACCGCCTTGTGGGCGAGCGACGGCGCCGCCGTCTGCTTGGCCAGCGGCACCGAGATGGCGAAGCCGTTGTTCTGCACGAGGAAGACGACCGGTGCACGCCACACGGCCGCGAAGTTCAGCGCCTCGTGGAAGTCCCCCTCGCTGGTCCCGCCGTCCCCGACCATCGCCAGCGCCACCACGTCGTCGCCCTTGAGCCGCGCCGCGTGCGCCAGTCCCACCGCGTGCGGCAACTGCGTGGCCAGCGGGGTGCAGAGCGGCGCGATCCGGTGCTCGCGGGGGTCGTAACCGGTGTGCCGGTCACCTCGCAACAGCGTCAGCGCCTCGACGGGATCGAGCCCCCTGGCCACGGCGGCGAGCGTGTCCCGGTAGCTCGGGAAGAGCCAGTCCCGCTCCTGGAGCACCAGTGCCGCGGCCACCTGGCACGCCTCCTGGCCCGTACTGGACGGATACACGGCGAGGCGCCCCTGCTTGGTGAGCGCCGTGGCCTGCGCGTTGTACCGGCGGCCCCGCACCAGCTCGGCGTAGAGGCGCGACAGCAGCCTCGGATCGACCCCGGCCGCGGCGTCCGTGCCGAGCACCCGGTACGGCTCCGGGTCCGGGAGCAGCGGCGCGGGATCGGTGAGCGGCTTCCAGGCCGGGGGCGGCACGGGCCGGTAGCCGGCCGCACCGGGCAGCTCTTGGACCGTCATGGAGAGGCACCTCCTGGCAACGGGGGCCCGCACACGGGAACACCCGGATGCGAAGCCCGAGAAGAACGGAATCCCGCCGGGCCGGGGAGCGCCCTACGTGGGGTCTACGTCGGAGTGGGAGCGGATGCACGCGGACGCCGCCCGGGACGAGCCCGGGTGACGTGTCTCACCTACCGATTGTTCGGTCGTGGGCGCATTTTGGCTACAGCCACCCTCGCCCTGTGGACAATCGGTCGCGCACGGCCTGGGATGGAGGCAGCTCGTCCACAACAGGGAGGCGCGGGGGCATGACAGCTGAACGAATGGCCGAGGGGACCGGGCAGACACCACCGGCCCGTCCGCTGGACGCCGTCGACCGCGACATCCTGCGCATCCTCCGCACCAACGGCCGGGCCTCGATACGGGCCGTCGCCGAGCAGGTGCACGTGTCGCGCGCCAACGCCTACGCCCGCATCAACCGGCTGGTGGAGGACGGGGTCATCCGCGGGTTCAGCGCCCGGATCGACCACGAGCGGGCCGGGCAGGGGGCGTCCGCCTACATCACGCTCAAGATCGTGCAGAACTCCTGGCGGACCGTGCGCGAGCAGCTCCAGGCGCTCCCGGGGGCCACCCACATCGCTTTGGTCAGCGGCGATTTCGACGTGCTGCTGCTGGTCCACACGCCGGACAACCGCGCGCTGCGCGAGCTGGTCCTCACCCGGATTCAGGCCATTCCCGAAGTGCTCTCCACCCGCACCCTGCTGGTGTTCGAGGAGACGGAGCTGGGCCACGCTCCGGACCGTCCCGCCGAACTCGCCTGACCCACCCGTACCGGCGCCCGGGGTGGCCCGCCGACCGTCACCGGCCGGCGGAACGCATCCCTTCGAAGGCCAGCCGTACGACGGTCCCCGGCAGATCGTCCACCGGGGTGACCACCTCCGCGCCGCCGCCCGAACCTCCGGCGGCCCCTTCGGGCTGCGGGCGGTACCACTCGACCAGCGAGTTCACCATGCCGAACAGCAGCCGGGTGGCCAGCCGTATGTCCACGTCGGCCCGCAGATCCCCGTCCGCGACGGCCGCCTTCAGCAGGGCGGACACCCGCTGGTCGAACTCGCGACGCCGCTCCAGCGCCCAGCGCTCGGTCTTCGTGTTGCCCCGGACGCGCAGCAGCAGGGTGACGTACGGCAGCTCGGCCATCAGCACCTCCACCGTGCGGCGGGTGACGTATTCGACCCGCTCGACCGCGCGCCCCCGGACCGCGCCCGGCTCGTCGAGAATCCGGAAGAGCCCGTCGATCGCCCGGCTCACCGCGCGGCGCAGAAGCTCTTCCTTGCCCGCCACATGGTGGTAGATCGACGACTTCGAGATGCCCGCCGCCCGGGAGAGGTGCTCCATGGACGTGCCGTCGTATCCGCGCTCGTTGAAGACCCGCACGGCGACGGCCAGCAGAGTCTCCGGGGTGTACGTGTCCCGCTTGGCCGTGGTCATGAACGCGATCCTCCCCCATGAGTCGTCCACAGGTCGTCCGGGGCCCTTGTACCGACCGATCGTTCGGTTACTCTGACTCCGTCAGCACGTCCCCGCCCGGCTCGATGAGGAGTTGGTCCGCCATGGCCGCCGCGCTCTCCCTCCAGAAGCTGTCCGAGACCCACCGGCCCACGCTCGACCAGGCCCTCGACGCCATCCGGACCCGCGCCTACTGGTCGCCCCACCCGGAGCACCCCAAGGCGTACGGCGAGGGCGGGGCACCCGGCAGCCTCGGGGCGGCCGAGGGCAAGGCCGCCTTCGACGCCCTGCTGCACACCCGGTTCGACCTCGGCCAGCCCGGCACGGACGGCTGGGCGGGCGCCGAGGTCTCCCCGTACGGCCCCGAGCTGGGCATCGAGTACCCGCACGCCGACCCCGACGTCCTGCTGCCCGCGATGCGCGCCGGCACGGCGGCCTGGCGGGACGCGGGGCCCGAAGCGCGGGCGCTGGTCTGCCTGGAGATCCTGGCGCGCATCGGCGCCCGCACGCACGAACTGGCGCAGGCGGTCATGCACACCAGCGGGCAGGCGTTCCTGATGGCCTTCCAGGCGGGCGGCCCGCACGCCCAGGACCGTGGTCTGGAAGCGGTGGCGTACGCGTACGAGGAGCAGCTCCGCACCCCCGCCGGGGCCGACTGGTCCAAGCCGCAGGGCAAGCGCGACCCGCTCCGGCTGCGGAAGTCGTTCACGGCGGTGGGCCGCGGTGTCTCGCTGCTGATCGGCTGCAACACCTTCCCCACCTGGAACAGCTACCCGGGCCTGTTCGCCTCGCTGGCCACCGGCAACCCCGTCCTCGTCAAGCCGCACCCGCGCGCCGTACTGCCGCTCGCGCTCACCGTCAGGATCGCCCGGGACGTGCTCGCCGAGACCGGGTTCGACCCCAACCTCGTCGCGCTGACCGCCGAGCGGCCCGGGGAGGGAATCGCCAAGGAGCTGGCGGTACGCCCGGAGGTCCGGATCATCGACTACACCGGCTCCACCGCCTTCGGCGACTGGCTGGAGACCCACGCCCGCCAGGCCCAGGTGTACACGGAGAAGGCCGGGGTCAACACGGTCGTGATCGACTCCACCGACGACTACTCCGGCATGCTCGCCAACCTCGCGTTCTCGCTCTCCCTCTACAGCGGCCAGATGTGCACCACCCCGCAGAACCTCCTCGTCCCCCGCGACGGCATCACCACCGAGGCCGGCCCCCGGACGTACGACGAGGTGGTCGCCGACCTCGCGGGGGCGATCGAAGGGCTCCTCGGCGACGACGCGCGCGCCACGGCCCTGCTCGGCGCGCTGGTCAACCCGGACGTGCGGGCCAGGATCGAAGCCGCGCCGGACCTCGGCGAGGTGGCCCTGGCCACGCGTGAGGTGCCGCACCCCGAATTCCCCGACGCGGTGGTCCGGACGCCGGTCGTCCTGAAGGTCCTCGCCAAGGAACCCGGCCCGGACGGCGGCGACCCCGTCCACCTCTCCGAGTGCTTCGGCCCGGTCTCTTTCGCGGTCGCCGTGGACACGGTCGCCGACGCGGTGCAGCTGCTGCGCCGCACGATCCGGGAGAAGGGCGCGATGACGGTCGGCGCGTACACCACCTCCCCCGAGGTGGAGAGCGCGATCGAGCAGGTCTGCCTGGAGGAGTCGGCCCAGCTCTCGCTGAACCTGACCGGCGGGGTCTACGTCAACCAGACGGCGGCGTTCTCCGACTTCCACGGCTCGGGCGGCAACCCGGCGGCGAACGCGGCCCTGTGCGACGGCGCCTTCGTCTCGGGACGCTTCCGCACCATCGAGGTCCGCCGCCAGGCCTGAGAGCCGGCCCCGAGGCCACCCACCGGGGCCGAGGCGGCAGCCCCGAGCGGCAGGCCGAGCCAGGCCGAGCGGCAGGCCGGGCCTGGCCGGGTCAGGCCGAGGGGTCCGGCACCTCCGCGTACCGCTGCACCCACGCGTGCATGGCGACGGCGGCGGCGGCACCCGCGTTGATCGACCGCGTCGAGCCGAACTGCGCGATCGAGCAGACCATCGAGGCGTGGGCCCGGGCCTCCTCCGTGAGGCCCGGGCCCTCCTGCCCGAAGAGCAGCACACAGCGCCGGGGCAGTACGGTCCGCTCCAGCGGCACGGCCCCGGGGAGGTTGTCGATCCCGATGATCGGCAGCCCCTCCGCCGCCGCCCAGGCGGTCAGGCCGGCGGTGTCGGGATGGTGACGCACGTGCTGGTAGCGGTCGGTGACCATGGCGCCGCGCCGGTTCCAGCGCCGCCGGCCGACGATGTGGATCTCCTTCGCGAGGAAGGCGTTGGCCGTGCGGACGACCGAGCCGATGTTGAAGTCGTGGCCCCAGTTCTCCACCGCCACGTGGAAGTCGTGGCGCCGCAGATCGAGATCGGCGACGATCGCCTCGCGCGTCCAGTAGCGGTACTCGTCCACCACGTTGCGCCGGTCGCCGCCCGCCAGCAGCTCGGGGTCGTACCGCTCCCCCGTGGGCCAGGGGGCCGGATGCGGTCCGACGCCGATCTCGTTCCCGAACCCGTCGTCGTACTGCGCCGGTTCGAGGGCCGGATCGGGCCCCTCGGCCACGAAGGGCACGAATTCCTCTGTACTGCCGGTCTCACTGCTCACCCGACGAGCGTATGGCCCCCGTCGCCCGGACGCGGCGGGGCCTCCCCGCCCGGCCCCGCGGTCCCCTTCCCGGCGGGCTCGCGCGGACCGGGCACGCGCACGGCGCCCGTACGCCGGCCGACCCGGTTCAGCAGCCGGTCCCGGCCGGCGCCGGCCCGCGCGCCGAGCCACACCAGGAAGACCGTGGGCAGGAAGACCGCGTCCGCCGAGATCATCGCCATGGAGAAGAAGGGCAGCCCCAGCAGGACCGCGATTCCCGCGTGCTCACCCATCATCACGACCAGCAGGACGTTCTTGACCCGCCGGTTGAAGAGCGTGAACGGGAACGCCACCTGCACGATCACCGTCGCGTACGTCACCACCATGACCATGATCGAGCTGGCCGCGATCACGTTCGAGAGCTCGGGCCACGGGGTGAAGTAGTCGAGTTTGAGCGGGTAGTACAGCGCGGTGCCGTCCTGCCAGCGCGAACCCTGGATCTTGTACCAGCCCGCGGTGGAGTAGATCAGGCAGACCTCCGCCATGATCACCACGAGCGTGGCGTTGTGGACGATGTGGGCCACCACGTCGAGCAGCACCCGGGTCTCACCGTTCGGCGCGTGCCGGTCCACGGCCCACCGGGCGGCGGACCCCAGCCACAGCACCCACAGCAGGGTCGGCAACCACCAGGTGCCGCCCAATCCGCCCTGCACCTGGGCGACCAGCAGCACCGGCCCGAGCACCGCCCAGAGCACCGGACCGACGACGTCCCGGGCCGGGCGCAGCCCCTGGGCCCGGCGCGCCGCGTTCCGTACGGCCCGCCGCGCGTCGAGCGACCACACCTGCGCGCAGCGGGTCAGCACGAGGTAGACCGCCATCAGATGGACGACGTTGTCACCGCCGTCGCCCATGAAGACGTTGCGGTTCTGGATCGAAAGGACCCCGACCATGAACAGCACGGACATCGTCCGGGTACGCCACCCGATCATCGTGCAGAACGCCGATACGAGGGTGAGCGCGTAGACCGCCTCGAACCACACGGAACTGTCCGACCACATCAGGACGGAGAAGGCGTCGTTCTCGGATATCAGCCGGTGCGCCAGGTCCCACCCCCACGGGCCGTCCGGCCCGTACAGCTCCTGCCGGTGCGGCACTTCCCGCAGCAGGAACAGCAGATACGTGGCGGTGAACCCGATCCGTATCACCGCGCTCTGGTACGGACCGAGGGCGGCGGCGGTGATCCGCTGGACGGAACGGCCGAGCGGGCCCGCGGGCGGGCGGGGGGCGGTGGCACCCGCCGTGGGGACGGTGGTCACTGGTCGGCCTCCTCGCCGGGCGCGGCTCCGGCCGCCGCCACGCTGCCCTCGGGCAGATCGGTGGCGGAAACGGTCCACCACGCGAGCTCGCGGTACATGGGCTGCGTGCCGATCCTCTCGTTGCTCCACGAGGGCGCCGAGACCCGGCGGGACGACGAACGCAGCTGGATGCGGTCGACGGTCCCGCCGTAATCGTGCTCGCCCAGACGCAGCATCACGATGCGCCGCAGATACGCCTCGGCGAGTGCTCCGCGCGTCCCGGTCGAACGGTTCTTGTCGTCATGGCTGTTGACGTAGAAGTCCCAGGCCCGGCGCAGCTCGTTCTGGTTCGCGTGGCTGGGCAGCGGGTTGTGCAGGATCGCCTCGCCGTCCTCCGCGCTGAGACTCATCCAGGGGGTGGTGCGGCGGTCTCCGTCCGCGTCGACGATCTCGGCCCGGACGTGCACGGCGATGTTCTGCTGGAGCGGGTTGGGAGCGAAGAGCTTCCAGTTCTGCTCGAACTCCGGATAGATCCAGTCGTCGATGGTCTCTCCGCCCTCTTTGGACAGAGTGTTCGACGGAGCGACGTGCAGGAAGACCATGGCCAGGTGGACGCAGGTGAACAGGCCGACGACGACCATCACGACCCCCACGACGAACCGGTACGGGGTCGACAGCCCGGCTATCCCGGCCCGCGCCGGACCCGACGCGGCACCGGACAGCGTCCCGGCCTCGGGGCCAGGCCCACCCGGGCCGTCGGCACCCCCCGCACCCCTTTCGCGGCCCTCGGCGCTCTCCTCGCCCGCCCCGCGCGGCGCGGCGCCCGGGGCGGCGGATTCGCCGTCGTGACCGCGGCCCGGCTCGTGTTCGTCGGGCCCCGGCGCGGGCTCGTGGCCGTCCGTTCCGGGCGGCCAGGAAGCAGCCGGCGGCGCCCCGGACTCCGTCGCGCCCTCGCTCCGGGCAGCGGCCCGTCCACCGGGGCTCTCCCCGGCGGCGACCGCCTCGGAACCTGATCCCTCGGGGCCGGCCGCTCCGGCGCCCCCAGCCCCGCCGGGGCGCTCGTCCGGGCGCCCCGCGGGCCGCTCGTCCGGCCGTTCACCGTGCTGCTCACCGCGCCGTTCACCGCGCTGCTCACCGCGCCGTTCACCGCGCTGCTCCTCGACCGGTTCCGGGGCGGCGGGCTCACCCGGCCCTGCGGCGGAAACCCCGGCGGGTCCCGGTGACGCCTCTCCGGGCGGCACGCCCTCGCGTTCCCCGGCCGGCTCCTCGCTCCCGTCGGCCAACCGGTTCGAGCGCCCCCCGCGATCCGATTCCATCCCGCCCCGATCGTCGTCGATCATCCCTCGGTCATCCACAGGGTTGACACCCTACGGTCCACCGGCCGACCATTGAAGTCGATGGACCGAACGATCGGTCGGGACGGAGTGGTCATGGCGACAGTGGCCGCGGGACGGCAGCCATCGGGCGGCGCGGACGCCGCAGCGGCAGGGGAGGACGGCCGCGCGGCATCGTTCGAGGCCACGGTGGCCGCGGACGAGCGGATCGAGCCCCGCGACTGGATGCCGGACGCGTACCGGGACTCTCTGGTCCGCCAGATGGCCCAGCACGCGCACTCCGAGATCATCGGCATGCAGCCGGAGGCCAACTGGATCACCCGGGCCCCTTCCCTCCGCCGCAAGGCCATCCTGATGGCCAAGGTGCAGGACGAGGCGGGCCACGGCCTGTACCTCTACAGCGCCGCGGAGACCCTGGGCACCAGTCGGGCCGAGTTGCTGGACAGACTCCACGCCGGCCGCCAGCGGTACTCCTCGATCTTCAATTACCCCACCCTGACCTGGGCGGACGTGGGCGCGATCGGCTGGCTGGTGGACGGCGCCGCCATCACCAACCAGGTGCCGCTGTGCCGCTGCTCGTACGGCCCGTACGCCCGCGCGATGGTCCGTATCTGCAAGGAGGAGTCCTTCCACCAGCGGCAGGGGTACGAACTCCTGCTGACGTTGAGCCGAGGCACACCGGCCCAGCACGCGATGGCGCAGGACGCGGTGGACCGCTGGTGGTGGCCGTCGCTGATGATGTTCGGCCCGCCGGACGACGCGTCCGCGCACTCAGCCCAGTCGATGGCCTGGAAGATCAAGCGGCACTCGAACGACGAACTCCGCCGGCGGTTCGTCGACATCTGCGTGCCCCAGGCCGAGGCCCTCGGCCTCTCGCTCCCCGATCCCGACCTCCGGTGGAACGACGCCCTGGGCCGGCACGACTTCGGCGCCATCGACTGGACCGAGTTCCAGGAGGTGCTCCGGGGCAACGGCCCGTGCAACGACGAGCGGCTCGCCCAGCGCCGTCACGCCCACGAAGAGGGCGCCTGGGTCCGTGACGCCGCAGCCGCGTACGCGGCGAAGCAGGCCCACCGCACACCCCCGCAGCACCCGATCCCGCCCACGACCCCGGCCCGGCACACGAACGCGGAGGCGACGGCATGAGCGGCTCGACCGACTGGCCCCTGTGGGAGGTGTTCGTCCGCTCCCGCCGGGGGCTCTCCCACACCCACGCCGGCAGCCTGCACGCCCCCGACGCCACCATGGCGCTGCGCAACGCGCGCGACCTCTACACCCGCCGCGCCGAGGGCGTCTCGATCTGGGTGGTGCCCTCCACCTCGGTCACCGCCTCCTCCCCCGACGAGAAGGACTCCTTCTTCGAACCGGCCGCCGACAAGCCCTACCGCCACCCGACCTTCTACGAGATCCCGGAAGGGGTGCGGCACCTGTGACCACCACCCCGCACGGCGCGACCAGGGCCGCGGCGCCGCCCCGGCTCCTGGCCGGTGCCCTCGCGCTGGGCGACGACGCGCTGGTGCTCTCGCACCGGCTGGGGGAGTGGGCCGGGCACGCCCCGGTGCTGGAGGAGGAGGTCGCCCTCGCCAACATCGCGCTGGACCTGCTCGGCCAGGCCCGCGTGCTCCTCTCCCTCGTCGGCGACGAGGACGAACTCGCCTACCTCCGCGAAGAACGCGCCTTCCGCAACGCCCAGCTGGTCGAGCAGGAGAACGGCGACTTCGCCCGCACCATCGCCCGCCAGCTCTACTTCTCCGTCTACCAACGCCTGCTGTACGAGCGACTGGCGGCCGGGCAGGGCGAGTTCCAGGCCCTGGCCGCGAAGGCGGTCAAGGAGGTCGCCTACCACCAGGACCACGCCGAGCAGTGGACCCTTCGCCTCGGCGACGGCACCGAGGAGAGCCACCGACGGATGCGTGAAGGCCTCGACGGACTCTGGAAGTTCACCGGTGAGCTCCTCCAGCCGGTCGAGGGCGTGGACGTGGACTGGCAGACCCTCGGCGACGACTGGCTCGCCACGGTCACGGACGTGGTGGAGCGGGCCACCCTCGCACTGCCCACCGGCCCGAGGACCGGCGCGTGGAAGGCGGGAGCCGGCCGCCAGGGACTGCACACCGAACCCTTCGGACGGATGATCGCCGAGATGCAGCACCTCCACCGCAGCCACCCGGGGGCGTCATGGTGACCACGACCCCGCTGGAGGAGGAGCTGCGCCGGATCGCCGGAGCCGTACCCGACCCTGAGCTACCAGTGGTGACCCTCGAAGAACTCGGCGTCCTGCGCGACGTACGGGTGGACGGGCCCGACCGCGTCACCGTCACCCTCACCCCGACCTACACCGGCTGCCCCGCCGTGGAAACCATGGCCCACGACATCGAAGAGGCCCTCCGGAACCACGGCATGACCGGGATCTCGGTGATCACCACGCTGACACCCCCGTGGTCCACGGACGACATCACGGCGGAGGGCCGCCGCAAGCTCGCCGCGTCCGGCATCGCACCCCCGCGCCCCGCGCGGGATCCGGAGGGGGCGGTACCGCTGGCTCTCGCCGTGCGCTGCCCGCACTGCGGCTCGACCCGCACCGAACTGCTCAGCAGGTTCTCCTCCACCGCCTGCAAGGCGCTGCGCAGATGCACCGACTGCCGCGAACCCTTCGACCACTTCAAGGAGTTGTAGATGTTCCATCCGCTCCGGGTCGACGCCGTCGAACGCATCACGGACGACGCGGTGGCCGTGACGTTCGACGTCCCGGCCGAACTGCGGGAGACCTTCCGCCACATGCCGGGCCAGCACCTCAACATCCGCTACGAAACAGCGGATGGCGAGGAGATCCGGCGGTCCTACTCGCTCTGCTCCCCCGCCGTGGCCGCACCGGACCCACCGGTGCTCCGGGTCGGCATCCGCCTGGTGGACGGCGGCACCTTCTCGACGTACGCGCTCAAGGAACTCGCGGTCGGCGACCGGGTGGAGGCGATGCCGCCGACCGGGCGCTTCACGCTGAAGCCCCGGCCGGGGCTCTTCGCGGCGGTGGTCGGCGGCAGCGGCATCACCCCGGTCCTGTCGATCGCCTCGACCCTGCTCGCCCGCGAACCCCTGGCCCGGTTCTGCCTCGTGCGCGGCGACCGGACGGTGGCGTCGACGATGTTCCTCGACGAGGTGGCGGACCTCAAGGACCGTTACCCGGACCGCTTCCACCTCGTCACCGCGCTCTCCCGGGAAGAGCAGGCGGCAGGACTGCCCGCCGGGCGGCTCGACCAGCAGCGGCTCACCACGCTGCTGCCCGCCCTGCTTCCCGTGACGGACGTCGCCGGGTGGTTCCTCTGCGGGCCGTACGGACTGGTGCGGGAAGCCCGACAGGCCCTGCGCGCCTTGAACGTCGACCGCGGCCGTATCCACCAGGAGATCTTCCACGTGGCGGACGCCCCGCCCCCGGCTGCGGGAACGACTGCCTCGAACGCGGTTCCCGCGGGCCCGGTAGGCGCCGAGGTCCCCGCTGAGGCGACGCTGACCGCGACCCTGCACGGCCGTTCGGGCAGCTGGCCGGTCGAAAACGGCGATTCCCTGCTGGAGACGGTGCTCCGCGGGCGCACGGACGCGCCGTACGCCTGCAAAGGCGGTGTCTGCGGTACCTGTCGTGCCTTCCTCGTCCGGGGTGAGGTGCGGATGGACCGGAACTACGCCCTGGAGCCGGAGGAGACCGAGGCGGGCTTCGTGCTGGCCTGCCAGTCGCATCCGCTCACCCCCGAGGTGGCCATCGACTTCGACCGCTGACCGGAGCCGTACCGCGCCTCCATGGCGAGATCCACCACGGGACGGGCCGGGCGGCCCCAGGGGCCCACGTCCGTTCTGGTACGCGTGCCACCGGGGCCCCGGAGGTCTCAGAAGCCCCGGATACCCGGGTACCCCAGCCGTCAGCCGGTCTCGGAACTCACCGGAGACCGCCAGAGGCTCGCGGCCACTCTCAGAGCACGAAGGGCGACGCGCCGCCGTCCGCGACCATCGGACGGCCCGCGCCGTCCCAGGCGAGCATGCCGCCGTCGATGTTCACCGCGTCGATGCCCTGCTGGACGAGGTACTGCGTCACCTGCGCGGAACGCCCGCCGACACGGCACATCACATGCACGCGGCGGCCGTCCTCGGCCGCCTCCGTCAGCTCGCCGAAACGGCTGACGAAGTCGCTCATCGGGATGTGCAGGGCGCTCTCGACATGACCGGCCGCCCATTCGTCGTTCTCACGGACGTCGAGCACGAAGCCGTCCGACGGCACCGCAGCGACGTCCACCGAGGGCAGCGGGGCGAAATTCATGGGTCATGCCTTCTCTCGTACATACGGGACACCGTCTGTCGAACGCTACTGCACCAGCTCCGCGAGCTCTGCCTCCCGCCGGGACACCTCGCCGAGCAGCTGGTCGGCGATGTCCACCAACAGCTGGTCCGGGTCGTCCGGCGCCATCCGCAGCATCGAGCCGATCGCGCTCTGTTCCAGCTCCTGCGCCAGCACCGTCAGCAGCTCCTTGCGACGGCTGAGCCACTCCAGCCGGGCGTACAGCTCCTCGCTCTCGCTGAGCAGCACCGGCGGCAGCACCGGGTCCGCCGCCCACTCCCCGGCGAGTTCCTTGAGCAGCGGCACGTCACCGCGCCCGTACGCCGCGTTGACCCGGGCGATGAACTCGTCCCGCCGCTGCCGGTCGGCCTCGTCCCTCGCCAGATCGGGGTGAGCCTTGCGAGCCAGCTCACGGTAGAGCTTGCGGGCCTCGTCGCTGGGACGCACCCGCTTCGGAGGCCGGACCGACTGCTCGGTAAGCATGGCGACGGCCTCGGGGTAGAGCCCCTCCGAGTCCATCCAGCCGTGGAACAGCTCTTCCACCCCTGGCATCGGCATGACCGCGGCGCGCGCCTCCCGTGCCTTGCGGGCGTCCTCAGGATCGCCGCTCCTGGCTGCCGTGGCCTCCGCGATCAGGGCGTCCAGCTCGTCGAGACGGGCGTACATCGGGCCGAGCTTCTGGTGGTGCAACCGGGAGAAGTTCTCCACCTCGACCCGGAAGGTCTCCACCGCGATCTCGAACTCGATCAACGCCTGCTCGGCCGCCTGCACGGCCCTGGCGAGCCGCGCCTCCGGCCGGGCGGCGGCACCGTCGGCACCCGGCACCCCGTCCTCTCCGGAGGGCTCAGCACCCTCAGCGCCCCCGGTGCTCTCTGCGCCCTCTGCACCCTCTGCACCGGGCGCCGTGCCGGCCCCGGAAGGCGTGCCGGCCCCGGAAGGCGCGTCGGCGGTGGGCACGTCGGCGGTGGGCACGTCCGCGCCCACCGCATCCTGGACCTGGTCGGGGCTCTGCCGGTCATCGTCGTTCCGGGAGGTGTCCACCCCGGCGGCTTCGTCGGTCACCCGTCCAGCGTATGGCCCCGCCGGGCCCACCGAGGACCCGGTGGGGGCCGCCACCTGCAATCAGACCCCCAGCTCCGCGGCTATCCGTCCGGACTTGACGGCCTTGAGCAGTTCGGCGTGGTCCGCCTCGGTCCGGTCCGCGTACGTCACGGCGAAGTCGGCCACCGCCTCCTCCAGCTCGTCGTTCTTCCCGCAGTACGCGGCGAGCAGACGCGGATCTGCGCTGTGCGCGTGGGCCCGCGCGAGCAGGGCACCGGTCATCCGCGCGTAGTCGTCCACCTCGGCCGGGGCCAGCGCCGCCGGATCGACACTGCCCTTGCGGTTCCTGAACTGCCGCACCTGGTAGGGACGCCCCTCGACCTCGGCCCAGCCGAGCAGGTGGTCGCTGACGACCTGCATCCGCTTCTGCCCGAGCACCACCCGGCGCCCTTCGTGCTCCACCGCGGGAACGTCGAATCCGACGGCGGGCAGATGTGGCGTCAGCGCGGACGGCCGGGCCTCCTTCACCTGGAGCACCAGCGGCTCCCTCCGGTGGTCGAGCAGCAGCACCACGTACGAACGGGTCCCCACGCTGCCCGTCCCCACCACCCGGAAGGCCACGTCATGGATCGCGTGACGCGCGAGCAGCGGTACCCGGTCCTCCGGGAGCGTCTCCAGATAGCCGCCCAGCCCCGCCGCGACAGCCGCCGCCTCCGCGTCCGGCACCCGCCGCAACACCGGCCGGGCATCCACGAACCGGCGCCCGCCGTCCTCCGACTCCTCCGTCGACCGGGCGGCGAACCGGGCGCTCGTGTTCTTCCGGGCCTTCTCCGAGACCCGTTCCAGCGTGCCGAGGAGATCCCGCGCGTCCGCGTGCGAGACGAGCGCCTCGTCCGCGATGGCGTTCCAGGCGTCGAGCGCGGACAGCCGGGCCAGCAGCCTCATCGTCCGCCGGTACGCGCCCGCCGCGTCGTACGCGCCCTTGCGGCAGGTGTCCTCGTCGGCGCCTGCCACCCGGCCGGCAAGCACGAAGGAGGCCGCCAGCCGCTTGAGGTCCCACTCCCAGGGACCGAAGACCGTTTCGTCGAAGTCGTTGAGGTCGATGACGAGATTTCCCCGCGCGTCCCCGTACAGGCCGAAGTTGGCCGCGTGCGCGTCACCGCAGAGCTGCGCGCCCACACCGGTGACGGGTGTCCCGGTGAGGTCGTGAGCCATGAGCCCCGCCGCTCCGCGCAGGAACGCGAAGGGGGTGGCCGCCATCCTCCCCACCCGTATCGGAGTCAGACCCGGCACCCGGCCCTTGTTCGACTCCTCGACCGCCCGCACCGCGTCCGGCCGCCCCGCCGGAAGCACCAGCGACGCGTGGGAGGCTCGCGGCACCCGCTCGCGCAACGCCCGGCCCGCCGCCTTGCGCGAGGACTCCTCCGTCCGCCGCGCGAACCCCGCGACCACCGGAATGCGCGCCCCGGGTACTCCGGGCACCGGGACCCCCGGAGCCGGCACCCCTGCCACCAGGCCATCCGGAGCCACGCCGCCCACGGACACCCGGACATCCGTCACGGTCGCGTCCGACGGTCCCGACAAGCCCAGTACATCGATCACAGCTTCAGTCCCACTCATGGAAAACCGCCTCCCCCGCCCATCAGCGGTCCTGTCGTCCCCAACGGGCCATGACCGTACCGCCGTTCGTCCCGGGCCGTCGGCCCCTGTGGACAACTACCGCCCCAGCCTGTGGACAAGTCGCTGAACAGGCCAAAGAGCGAGTAAAACCGTGACGGAGCAAGGCGTCCCACGGCGCCGGGCCCGCGGCGGGCGTGGCCGTGGCTCAAGGCGGTGCGGGGCACGCGCAGAAGAACGCGCACCGGCGCCGGGCGGGACCGGCACGCACCGACAAGCCATCGCCACGCGCGCACCGAGCGGCGATGTTTCACGTGAAACACGGCACATCGCCCGAACCGACCGGAACCACCCCGACCTCCCCGCCGACCCGTCCGGAACCGCCCTGGCCATCCCGGCCGAACGTTACGGGCACAACGAAGAACCCCCGCCCCGGATCTCTCCGGTGCGGGGGTTCTTTCGAATCCGAGCCAGCAGCTGTTTCCAGCTACTCGTTGTGCGCGAGGGGGGATTTGAACCCCCACGTCCCTAAGGACACTGGCACCTGAAGCCAGCGCGTCTGCCGTTCCGCCACTCGCGCAAAGTGGTGTCCAGTTCCTCGCACCTTTCGGCGCTTCTCCCTGGCGACAACGGAAGATTAGCACGCTGAGCGGGGAGGATTCACATCCGTTGTTTCGGGGACTCCCCAGCGGGAAGCGGGAACGCGGAACCATCTCCCTACTCCCGCCGGGAGCACCTCGTGTGCGGGACACTGTCATGTGGCCACCTCTACGATCCGTGTGAGAGGGGACACTCATCCGCCGTGCAGACAAGGGGAACCAGCCGTTTTCCCCGGGCGTGGATACGATCAGTAAGCAGTACAGGGACGATGACACCGGAGGAGGTGCCCCATGGGAGTCATGAAGCGTTTCGAGCAGCGTCTCGAAGGTCTGGTCAACGGCACCTTCGCCAAGGTCTTCAAGTCCGAGGTCCAGCCGGTCGAGATCGCGGGTGCGCTCCAGCGCGAGTGCGACAACAACGCGACGATCTGGAACCGCGAGCGGACGGTCGTCCCCAACGACTTCATCGTCGAACTGAGCGCTCCCGACTACGAGCGACTCAGCCCCTACTCCGGACAGCTCGGCGACGAGTTGTCCGGGCTCGTACGGGACTACGCGAAGCAGCAGCGCTACACCTTCATGGGACCGATCAAGGTCCACCTGGAGAAGGCGGAGGACCTGGACACGGGCCTCTACCGCGTACGCAGCCGCACCCTCGCGTCGAGCACCTCGCAGCAGGACCCCGCCCCTCCGCAAGGCAGGCCCGACCAGTCCCGCGGCGGCCGTCCCGACGCCTACGGCGCCCAGCGCCCGGCACCGGGGTACCAGCCCCCGGGTGGCTACGGCTATCCGCCCGCCGCCGCTCCTCCGATGCCCGCGGCCCCGCCGCCGGCCGGTGGACGACCGGCCGGCCCCTCGAACGACCGGCGCCGCCCTCCCGTGCCCTCCGGCCCTCTGCCGGAGACGCAGGTCAGGCGCTGGATCGAGATCAACGGCACCCGCCATCAGATCTCCCGCCCGACGCTGGTGCTGGGACGCAGCACCGAAGCCGACGTGCGGATCGACGACCCCGGCGTATCACGCCGGCACTGTGAGATCCGGACCGGAACGCCCTCGACGATCCAGGATCTCGGGTCCACCAACGGCATCGTGGTGGACGGGCAGCACACCACCCGCGCTACGCTCCGCGACGGCTCGCGGATCGTCGTGGGCAACACCACCATCGTTTACCGGCAAGCCGAAGGGTGAAGCGGGGGCAATGTCAGAGCTGACCCTGACGGTCATGCGGCTAGGTTTCCTGGCTGTTCTGTGGCTGTTCGTGATCGTGGCCGTACAGGTCATCCGCAGCGATCTGTTCGGAACGCGCGTCACCCAGCGCGGCTCACGCCGTACGGGTACCGAGACGCGTCCGCAGCAGGCCCGCCAACAGGCGGCCGCACCGCCGCAGCAGCGCCAGCAGCCGGCGCGTCAGCGCCGCGGCGCACCGACCAAACTGGTCGTCTCCGAAGGCTCCCTCACGGGCACCACGGTCGCGCTCCAGGGCCAGACCATCACGCTGGGCCGTGCCCACGATTCAACGATCGTGCTGGACGACGACTACGCGTCCAGTCGGCATGCCAGGATCTACCCCGACCGGGACGGCCAGTGGATCGTCGAGGATCTCGGGTCCACCAACGGCACGTATCTCGACCGGACCCGTCTCACCACCCCGACGCCTGTTCCGCTGGGTGCGCCGATCCGTATCGGCAAGACCGTCATCGAGCTGCGGAAGTAGTACGACAATGAGCGAGCGGAGCGAGCGAGCCGCGGCGGTCCTGACGAAGGACGCGGCCAGGCTCCCGACCGGAGGGTGGGCAGTGTGGCTCGACAAGACCGGCTGTACCCCGAACCGACGGGCGAGGTGCGCATGAGTCTTTCCTTGCGTTTCGCCGCCGGATCGCACAAGGGCATGATCCGGGAGGGGAACGAGGACTCCGGCTACGCCGGTCCCCGGCTCCTCGCGATCGCCGACGGCATGGGCGGCCAGGCCGCCGGTGAGGTCGCGAGCTCCGAGGTGATCTCCACGCTCGTCCAGCTCGACGACGACGTGCCCGGCTCGGACATCCTCACCTCGCTCGGCACCGCCGTGCAGCGGGCCAACGACCAGCTTCGCGTCATGGTCGAGGAGGACCCCCAGCTGGAGGGCATGGGCACCACGCTCACCGCTCTGCTCTGGACGGGCCAGCGCCTCGGCCTGGTGCACGTCGGCGACTCCCGCGCGTACCTGCTGCGCGACGGACTTCTCACCCAGATCACCCAGGACCACACCTGGGTGCAGCGTCTGGTGGACGAGGGCCGGATCACCGAGGAGGAGGCCACCACCCACCCGCAGCGCTCCCTGCTGATGCGGGCCCTGGGCAGTGGCGACCACGTCGAACCCGACCTCTCGATCCGCGAGGTCCGGGCCGGCGACCGCTACCTCATCTGCTCCGACGGCCTCTCCGGCGTCGTCTCGCACCAGACGATGGAAGAGACGCTCGCCAGTTACCAGGGCCCCCAGGAGACCATCCAGGAGCTCATCCAGCTCGCCCTGCGCGGCGGCGGACCGGACAACATCACCTGCATCGTCGCCGACGTCCTGGACGCCGACAGCAACGACACCCTGGCCGGCCACCTCAGCGACACCCCGGTGATCGTCGGCGCGGTCGCGGAGAACCAGGCTCAGCTCAGCGACGGCGGGGCCATGCAGACCCCGGCCGGACGCGCGGCCGGCCTCGGACGTCCCGTGCCGCCGCCCGCCGGAGGCTTCGGCCCTCCCGGCAGCGGTTCGGACTCCGGTTACGGCGACGGGCCGCACGGTTCCTTCGACTCGTACACCGAGGACGACTTCGTCAAGCCCGGCGGACGCAGGTGGCTCAAGCGGTCGCTCTACGTCGTGCTCGCCCTGGCGATCGTGGGCGGCGGTGTGTACGGCGGCTACCGCTGGACGCAGACGCAGTACTACGTGGGCGCGAAGAACGACAACGTCGCCCTGTTCCAGGGCATCAGCCAGGACCTCGGCTGGGTCTCGCTCTCGAAGGTCGAGAAGGATCACCCGGAGATCGAACTCAAGTACCTGCCGCCGTACCAGCGCAAGCAGGTCGAGGAGACGATCGCCGAGGGCAGCCTCGCCGACGCCCGCGAGAAGGTCGACCAGTTGTCGCTCCAGGCCACCGCCTGCAAGAAGGACGCTCAGCGCCGAGCGGCCGAGAAGCAGGCCGCCGAGGCAGCCGCTTCTGCCGACAAGACCTCCACGACGGCCTCCGACAAGGAGACCGCCAAGGAGACGAAGCCGACCGCAGCGACCCCCACTCCCGGCCCCAGCCTCTCGGAGGAAGAGCAGAAGCTGGTCCCGCAGTGCGGTAAGCAGTAAGGCCGTAGGGGGCCCACAGCACCATGAGCGTTGTCACCAACACGACCACCATCGGCGCGATCGACGCACCGAGCCGCCGCAACACCGAACTGATGATGATGGTCTTCGCCATCGCCATCTCGGTGTTCGCGTACGCCAACGTCGGTCTCGCCATCGACGGCAAGCTGCCGTCCGGCATGCTCGGCTACGGCGCCGGGCTCGTCCTGCTCGGTGGCGTGGCCCACCTCGCCGTGCGCAAGTTCGCGCCGTACGCCGACCCGCTGCTACTGCCGCTGGCCACCCTGCTCAATGGCCTGGGACTGGTGCTGATCTGGCGCCTGGACCAGTCGCAGCGGCTGATCCAGCGCGCGGAACAGATGGGGTACACCTACAGCCCGGACGCGCCCAAGCAGCTGCTGTACTCGGCGATCGGAGTCGCCTTCTTCGTCGCCGTGCTGATGGTCCTCAAGGACCACCGCGTGCTCCAGCGCTACACGTACATCTCCATGGTCGTCGCGCTGGTCCTGCTGATCTCCCCGATCTTCTTCCCCGCGGTGAACGGCGCGAAGATCTGGATCAGCCTGGGCCCCTTCTCCATCCAGCCGGGGGAGTTCGCGAAGATCTTCATCGCGATCTTCTTCTCCGGCTATCTCATGGTGAAGCGCGACGCGCTGGCCCTGGCGAGCCGCCGCTTCATGGGGATGTACCTCCCCCGCGGCCGTGACCTCGGCCCGATCCTGGCCATCTGGGCGCTGTCGATCCTGATCCTGGTCTTCGAGACCGACCTCGGCACCTCGCTCCTCTTCTTCGGCCTCTTCATCGTCATGCTCTACGTGGCGACCGAGCGGACCAGCTGGATCGTCTTCGGTCTGCTGATGTCCGCGGCCGGCGCGGTCGGTGTCGCGACCTTCGAGCCGCACGTCCAGCAGCGCGTCGACGCCTGGCTCGACCCGTTCAAGGGGTTCGGCACCGGCGGCAGCGGCGCGAGCGAACAGATCGCCCAGTCCCTGATGTCGTTCGGCTCCGGCGGCACCCTCGGCACCGGACTCGGCCAGGGCCACTCGGACCTGATCCTCTTCGCCGCCAACGCGGACTTCATCCTCTCCACCGTCGGCGAGGAGCTCGGCCTGGCCGGGATGATGGCGGTCCTGCTGGTCTACGGCCTGATCGTGGAGCGCGGCATCCGCACCGCGCTCGCCGCCCGCGACCCGTTCGGCAAGCTCCTGGCCGTCGGTCTCTCCGGCGCGTTCGCCATCCAGGTCTTCGTCGTCGCCGGCGGTGTGATGGGCCTGATCCCGCTCAGCGGTATGACGATGCCGTTCCTGGCGTACGGCGGTTCGTCCGTGCTCGCCAACTGGGCGCTGATCGCCATCCTCATCCGGATCAGCGACACCGCGCGCCGCCCGGCGCCCGCCCCCGCCCCTTCGCCCGACGCCGAGATGACTCAGGTGGTCCGTCCGTGAACAAGCCCCTGCGCCGGATCGCGATCTTCTGCGGGATCCTCATCCTGGCCCTGCTGGTCCGTACGAACTACCTCCAGTACGTCCGCGCCGACGAGCTGAACTCGCGTGACGAGAACCGTCGCGTCCGGATCGAGCGATACGCGCACGAGCGCGGCGACATCATCGTCGACGGCAAGGCCGTCACGGGCTCGGTCGAGACGAACGGCAGCGACTTCAAGTACAAGCGGGTCTGGAAGGACGGGCCCATGTGGGCCCCGGTCACCGGATACTCCTCGCAGGCGTTCGACTCCACGCAGCTGGAGAACATCGAGGACGGCATCCTCACGGGCAACGACGACCAGCTCTTCTTCAACCGCACCCTGTCGATGTTCACCGGCGACGAGAAGCAGGGCGGCAACGTCGTCACCACCCTCAACGGCGCCGCGCAGAAGGCCGCTTTCCAGGGACTCGGCGACCTGAAGGGCGCGGCCGTCGCGCTCGACCCGCAGACCGGCGCCATCCTGGCCCTGGCCAGCACGCCGTCCTACGACCCCTCGGTCTTCGCCGGCAACTCCGAGAAGGACTCCGACGCCCGCGCGAAGCTTCTCGCGGACAAGGACAAGCCGATGCTCAACCGGGCACTGCGCGAGACCTACCCGCCGGGTTCGACGTTCAAGGTCGTCACGGCCGCGGCCGCCCTGGAGAACGGTCTCTACGACAGCATCGACGATCCGACCAAGTCGCCGCTCCCCTACAACATCCCCCTGACCCAGCAGCCGCTCAAGAACGAGGGCACCATCCCCTGCGAGAACGCGTCGCTCCGGGAAGCCCTCCGCTGGTCCTGCAACACCGTCTTCGGCAAGATCAGCGCCGACCTCGGCAACAAGAAGATGATCGAGGAAGCCAACAAGTTCGGCTTCAACGAAGAGGTCTTCACCCCGGTCCGCGCCGACAAGAGCGTCTTCCCCGAGGACAACCCGTCGCAGAACGCGATGGCGGGCATCGGCCAGGCGTCCAACCGCGCCACCCCGCTCCAGATGGCCATGGTGGCTTCGGCCATCGCCAACGACGGCAAGCTCATGCAGCCGTACATGGTCGCCGCGCGCGAGGCGCCGAACACGGACACCATCTACACGGCCGAGCCGAAGGAGATGAGCCGGCCGCTCTCGGCGGAGAACGCCCAGAAGATCCAGCAGATGATGGAAACCGTCGTCCAGAACGGCACGGGAACCAACGCGAAGATCGACGGTGTCACCGTGGGCGGCAAGACGGGTACCGCACAGCACGGTCTGAACAACAGTGAGAAGCCGTACGCCTGGTTCATCTCGTACGCGAAGACCGCCAAGGGCTCCCCGGTCGCCGTAGCGGTCGTCGTCGAGGACGGCAAGGCCAACCGCGACGACATCTCCGGTGGCGGTCTGGCCGCCCCGATCGCGAAGGCCGTCATGAAGGCCGTGATCGACGGCAAGTAGCGGGGCCGGACGCCTGACCGTCATACCGGACATCGGGATACCGGTCGGATATCGGCTGACGGGTGCGGGCCGAACGTGTCGCGCGTGCCCGGTAGCGTATGCGCGGACAGCGCACCGCCGGACCACACACGGGTGCGGTCGGGACTGACGGAGAGGGCTGGAACAGTGATGGAAGAGCCGCGTCGCCTCGGCGGCCGGTACGAACTGGGCTCGGTGCTCGGCCGTGGTGGCATGGCCGAGGTGTACCTCGCGCACGACACCCGGCTCGGCCGCACCGTAGCCGTGAAGACGCTCCGGGCCGATCTGGCCCGCGATCCGTCCTTCCAGGCCCGGTTCCGCCGTGAGGCCCAGTCTGCCGCCTCTCTCAACCACCCCGCGATCGTCGCCGTCTACGACACCGGCGAGGACTACGTGGACGGGGTCTCGATCCCGTACATCGTGATGGAGTACGTCGACGGTTCGACGCTCCGGGAACTCCTGCACTCCGGCCGCAGACTGCTGCCCGAGCGCACCCTGGAGATGACGGTCGGCATCCTCCAGGCGCTGGAGTACTCGCACCGCGCCCAGATCGTGCACCGTGACATCAAGCCGGCCAACGTCATGCTGACGCGCACCGGCCAGGTCAAGGTCATGGACTTCGGCATCGCCCGTGCGATGGGTGACTCCGGCATGACGATGACGCAGACCGCCGCGGTCATCGGCACCGCCCAGTACCTCTCCCCGGAGCAGGCCAAGGGCGAGCAGGTCGATGCCCGCTCCGACCTGTACTCCACCGGCTGCCTGCTGTACGAGCTGCTCGCGGTCCGGCCGCCCTTCATCGGGGACTCGCCCGTCGCGGTGGCGTACCAGCACGTCCGCGAGGAACCGCAGCCGCCGAGCAACTTCGACCCCGAGATCACGCCCGAGATGGACGCGATCGTGCTGAAGGCGCTCACGAAGGACCCCGACTACCGCTACCAGTCCGCCGACGAGATGCGCGCCGACATCGAGGCCTGCCTCGACGGCCGCCCGGTCGCCGCGGCTGCCGCCATGGGCGCGGCCGGTTACGGGGGCTACGGCGGGTACGACGGCGGCTACGGCGGAGACCAGCCCACCACCGCCCTGCGCGCCGCGGACAACGGCGGCGGCCCGCAGACGTCGATGATGCCGCCGCTCAACCCCGACGACGGCGGCTACGGCTACGACGACCGCCCCGGCCGGCGGCGCCAGAAGAAGAACAACACCTCGACGATCATCCTCGTGGTGGCGGGCGTGCTCGTGCTGATCGGGGCCATCCTGATCGGCCGCGCCGTCTTCAGCGAGAAGTCGGACTCGGGCACCGTCGCGGTACCGAACATGGTCGGATCGACGGTCGAGGAGGCCCAACGGCTCGCCACCAACTCCGATCTGGTCCTCAAGGTCGGTGACGAGAAGCCGTGCGAGGACCAGGAGAAGGGCAAGATCTGCGACCAGGACCCCTCCGGCGGTGACATCCAGAAGAACGCGACCGTCACGGTCCACGTCTCCTCCGGTGCGCCCAAGGTCGAGGTCCCGGACGTGACCGAGAAGTCCAAGGACAACGCCCGCAAGCAGCTGGAGGAGAAGGGCTTCACCGTCAAGGTGGAGAGCGAGCAGTCCGACGCGACCCCGGGCACGGTCACCAAGCAGAGCCCGGAGGGCGGGTCCGAGGCCGAGAAGGAGTCCGAGGTGACGATCACCGTCGCCGAGGAGAAGCTCATCACCATGCCGGATCTCTCGACGTCCGGCCGCACCTTCGAACAGGCGCAGGCCCAGCTGGTCGCCCTCGAGTTCACGAACATCTCGCGGACCGATGTCGACTCGACGTCTCCGGCGGGCACCGTGGTCGGGCAGACCCCGGACGCCAACACCCAGCAGGCCAAGGACGTCCAGATCGTGCTGAAGGTCTCCAAGGGACCGCCGCAGCCCGAGCAGGTGGCCGTCCCGAACCTGGCCGGACAGACCCTCGGCGACGCGAAGAACCTGCTCGCCCAGAGCGGCCTGACCCTGGGCAGCGTCGACGGCTCGTCCGACGACAACGCCCGCGTCATCGGCTCCGACCCGCAGACCAACCAGCAGGTCGCCAAGGGCAGCGCGGTCAACGTGAAGACCGTGGGCGGCGGCGGGGACGGCCTCTTCGGCAACATGGGGCACTGACCCCAGCACGTGCATACGAATGGGCCTGGACCACCGAGGTGGTCCAGGCCCATTCGTATGTTCTACGGGTGATACGCCGGAACGACGTTTCCTTCGTGGCGCGTCCGGTGCTGCGGAGGAGCCGGCCCGCTCGGACGGTCAGCGCAGTTCGGCGGGGGGCGTACGGTCGCTGTCGACCTTCTCCGTGCGCACCAGCTCGCCCCAGACGATGTAGCGGTACTTCGAGGTGTAGACGGGCGTGCAGGTCGTCAGGGTGATGTAGTGGCCGGGCTTGGTCACTCCGGCCTCCTTCGGCACCTGCTGGAGCACGTCCACGTTGTACTTCGAGGTCTCCGGGAGCGTCTTGAAGACCTTGTAGACGTACCAGGTGTCCTTGGTCTCGAAGACGATCGCGTCACCGTCGTGCAGCTTGTCGATGTTGTGGAACTTCGCGCCGTGACCGTCCCGGTGCGCGGCGAGCGTGAAGTTCCCCGGGTCGTGGGAGGGGAGCGCGGCCGGGAGGGGGTCGGTGTAGTAGCCGGCGACACCGTCGTTGAGCACCGAGGTCTCGGTGCCCTTCTTGACCAGCACCTCGCCGTTCTTCATGGCGGGCACGTGGAGGAAACCGATGCCGCCCTCGGTGTTCAGCTCGCCCGGTCCGGCGTCCGCCATCCAGCCGTCGCGGACGGCGTGGCTCTGCTTGTCGGCCTCGTGGTCGGCCACCACGTTGGTCCACCACAGGGAGTACGCCACGAAGAGGCCGAGCACCAGTCCCGCGGTGATGAGGAGTTCACCGAAGACGCTGACGGCCGCCGCGACCCGATGACGCCCGGCCGGCTCCGTCGCGGGCGAGGGCGCGGGTTCGTCGGCCCGCGCCTCGTACTCGGTCCTCGTCGCCACCGCAACCGTCCCTTGTCGTGGGGTTGTCCGCCGCCGGGACGTTCCGCCCCCGAGCGCACTGCCGTCAGTCCAGAAGAGCGTCGGGCTTGCCCTTGCTCCGAGGCCGCTCGTCGACCATCTTGCCCCAGACGATCAGACGGTAGGTACTGGTGAACTCCGGCGTACAGGTCGTCAGGGTGATGTACCGGCCGGGCGCCGTGAAACCGGACCCCGCGGGCACCGGGTCGATCACCGACACGTTGGACGGCGAGGTCTGCGCGAGGGTCTTCGTCATCTCGTACGTGTAGTAGGCGTCCTGGGTCTCGACCACGACCTTGTCGCCCGGCTTCAGCTTGTTGACGTAACGGAACGGCTCACCATGGGTGTTGCGGTGACCGGCCAGCGCGAAGTTGCCCCGGGGGTCCGAGGGCATCGCGGTCTTCAGCGCACCCTCGCCGTAATGGCCGACCATGCCCCGGTCGAGCACCTTCTCCTTGCTGGTGCCCTCCGCGATGGGCGCGACCACGTCGAGTTTCGGGATGTGGATGATCGCGAAGCCCTGGCCCGGCGCGAAGGTCCCGGGGTCCCGCTCGCCGGCCGCCCACTGGTCCTGGATCTTGTGGGTCTCCTGCCCCGCGATCCGGTCGGCCCGGACGTTGGTCCACCAGAGCTGGTAGGCGACGAACAGCAGCATCAACACACCGAGCGATATGAAGAGTTCACCGACGACCCGGCTCACGACCACGGCCGGACTGTCCTTGGCCGCGCGGGCCGCCCTGCGGGCCTCCACCCGAGACATCGGCCGGGCGGGCTGGGTACCCCCCGGTCCCGCGCCCGGGCCGCTCCCCGCGGAGGGGCCCGGCTGCTGCGGCGCCCTGCGGCGCCCGCCCGCTTTGGCCGCTCTCCGCCGCTCCGCC
>NZ_JBSFVR010000021.1:0-46031 GCF_053592415.1 Streptomyces sp. NPDC002690
TTCTCGTCCAGGATGCGTGTGAACAGGCTGTGGATGTCCCCCATCACCTGCGGGACCTCGGCCGGCGGCGTCAGGTTGGAGAAGAACTTGCCCGCGCTCTACCGGTACCCGGACTCCCAGCTCCTGGAGTGGACGGCCGACCACCGGGAGGACCCGCTCCGCCCGGTTCTGGAGTCCCGGATCGGGAACCGGCCGACCGCCGTCTGGTTCACCTCGTACGACCCGGCCACGGTCACCGGCCGGGTGGCGGCCGTCACCCGGGCCGCCTCGGCGGCCGGCCGCACCCCCGTCCTGGTGCCGTACGCCATCGCGGACCGTGACTGCGGCGGCGCGTCCGGGGGCGGGGCGCCGGACCTGGGCGCGTACGACGCCTGGATGCGCTCCTTCGCGGCGGGACTCGGCGGTGGACCGGTGATCGTCGTCCTGGAACCCGACGCCGTGGCGGACTCCGGCTGCCTCACGGCGGCCGGCCGCGCCGCGCGGTTCGCCTCGCTGGCGCGGGCGGGCCGGGTGCTGCACGCCGCGAACCCGGAGGCCAGGGTCTACTACGACGGCGGTCACTCCGGCTGGAACGGCGCGGTGGAGCAGGCGGCGCTGCTGCGGGAGGCGGGCGCCGCCCGGTACGGCGACGGGATCTTCACCAACGTCTCGAACTTCCGGCGCACCGCCGACGAGACCGCCTACGCGCGGCGGGTGCTGGACGCCCTCGGCGGTCCGCCCGGTCTGGGCGCCGTCATCGACACCAGTCGCAACGGCAACGGCCCCCCGGCGGACGACGCCTGGTGCGATCCGCCGGGTCGGGCGCTGGGCGACGCCCCGACGACGCGTACGGGCGAGTCCCGGATCGACGCGTACCTGTGGGTGAAGCTGCCGGGGGAGTCCGACGGCTGTTCGGCGGAGGCCGGGGAGTTCAGCCCGGAGTACGCGTACGCTCTCGCGACGGGCTGACCCCGCGGCCCCGTCTGCCGACGCCTCGTCAGTGCTCACCCGTACGCGAGGACGAACGTTTTGGCCACCAGGGCTGGTTTCGGCTACAAAGGGCCTTTTGCGGTCATCGTTCCGCGGGGTGCGCGCGTGCCGCCCCGACCGGGGCGCCGGCAGGCGAAGGGCGTGCTGCGGTGCCTCGGGAAGGCGCCGGTCGCGAGTCCCTCACCGCGGAGGTGTGACACGAGCTAGGGAGTGATCATGGCGGGCTTCGGCTGGACGCTGCACGGCGACGGGAAGAATCTGCGACCGGGGGAGGTCGTCAAGCCCGGCGAGCGGCTGACCTGGGGCCGGACCGTCGGCCTGGGAGCCCAGCACGTGGTCTCCATGATCGGCGCGTGCTTCGTCGCACCGGTCCTGATGGGCCTGGACGCCAACCTCGCCGTGATGGCGTCCGGTGTCGCCACCCTCATGTTCCTGCTCATCACCCGCGGCCGTATCCCCAGCTACCTGGGGAGCAGCCTGTCGTTCGTCGGCGTCGCCGCCGTGATCGCGACGCAGGGCGGCGACGCCTCGACCCTCACCGGCGCGCTGCTGGTGGTCGGAGCCGTCCTCTTCCTCTGCGGTGCGGTGGTGCGCTCGCTCGGCGCGCGGATCATCCACATGGTGCTGCCACCGGTGGTCACCGGAGCGGTCGTCATGCTCATCGGCTTCAACCTCGCCCCGGTGACGGCCGGCACCTACTGGCCGCAGGACCAGTGGGCCGCGCTGGCCACCATGGTCTTCACCGGGTTCGCGCTCGTGGTGCTGCGCGGCTTCTGGTCGCGCATCGCGATCTTCCTCGGGCTGGCCTTCGGTTACGTCCTCTCCTGGGTGCTGGACCGGATCTTCGGTCGCATCCACTCCCCGGCGGGCGGCACCGAGTCCGTGGACCACTGGCGCCTGGACCTGTCCGGGGTCGGCCACGCGAGCTGGATCGGCCTCCCGGACTTCCACGCCCCGAGTTTCTCCGGATCGGCGATCCTGGTCGCCCTGCCCGTGGTCATCGCCCTCATCGCGGAGAACGCGGGGCACGTCAAGGCCGTCGGCGAGATGACCGGCGACCCGCTGGACGACCAGCTCGGTACGGCGATCATGGCGGACGGCGCGGCGACCATGGTCGCGACCTCCGTGGGCGGTCCCGCCACCACCACCTACGCGGAGAACATCGGGGTGATGGCAGCCACCCGCGTCTACTCCACCGCCGCCTACTGGTGCGCGGCCGGGTTCGCGATCCTCTTCGGGCTCTGCCCCAAGTTCGGCGCCTTCGTCGCGGCGATCCCCGGCGGGGTCCTCGGCGGTATCACCGTCATCCTCTACGGCATGATCGGCCTGCTGGGCGCCCAGATCTGGGTCCGGGCCGGGGTGGACCTCGCCAACCCGCTGCACCTCGTGCCGGTGGCGGCCGGACTCATCGTCGGGATCGGCAACGTCAGCCTGACCTTCACCGACAACTTCGAGCTGAGCGGCATCGCGCTGGGCACCATCATCGTGGTCCTCGGCTACCACGCCCTACGGGCCCTGGCCCCGGCCCACATGACCGGAGAACCGCCGCTGCGGGAGCCGGAGAACCCGGGGTACGACCGGGGGTGAGCCCCCGGGCGGGCATCCGCCGGCGGGCGCGGGTGGTGTGCGTGCGCCGGTGCGGGGGAGCGGGACCGGGTCCGCCGCGACGGCAGCCGACCGGTGGAGGCGTCACCGCGCCGCCGGTCCTTCCGGCTGGATCGGGCTGATCAGGGAGCGGCGTTCGGGTCCGGCCCCGAGATGCCGTGCAGGACGAACTCGGTGAGCATGTCGATCGCCTCGTCGTCCCCCGGCGCCCGGGCGCCGGGAACGCCCTCCACCAGAAGCGCGTTCCGCGAGAACTCGTTGAGCATCCCCATCATGGCCGTGGCCGCCAGCTCCACCCTGCCCGGCAGGACCCTCCCGGCCCGCTCCATCTCGTGCAGGTGATCGCGGAGCACCGAGGTCTCCCGCATCTGGAGGGCGGCGATCCGCCGTGCGAACGTCTCGTCGACGAGGGCGGCCTCCTGGAGGGCGCGGATCTCCGCTCCGTGCTCGCGGTGCGTCCGCCAGACCGCCGCCACGTGCCGGCGCAGGTGCTCCGGGTTCGCCAGGTCAAGGTCGACTCCATGCCCGGCCAGGCTCCGGCCCGCCTCCTTGATCCAGTCGCCGAGCAGGGCCTCCAGCACCGCTTCCTTGCCGGAGAAGTGGTTGTAGAAGGAGCCCGTCGACCGGCCCGCCTCGGCCGAGATGTCGCTGATCTTCGCGTTGAGGAAGCCCTTCTCCGCGAAGACCCTGCGGGCCACCTCCTTGAGCGCCTCCTCGGTGCGGGCGGCCCGTTCCTTCCGGGAGCCGGCGGTCCCCGGCCTCTCCGTGGCGGCAGGGGGATCGGCGGGTTGGGCGGCCGTCATGGGGCTCCCTCGTGGTCCGGGCCGAGCGGCGGCGGGGGCGGTCGGATGCGTACACCTCACCTGCGGCGGCCGGAGAGTCCGCCGCAGGTCGCGGTGATCGCGGTAGGGGCTGTGTCGCAGTAAGATCCGGCATTTACTGCGACAGGCCAGAGCGCCGGCCCGGGGGATGGCGGTCACCAGTCGCGGCTGGACTCCACGCCTTCGATCAGCGCCGCGCGAGCGGCGGACAGGTCGCGTCCGGCAGCTGTCTGGACTTCGTCCGCCAAGAAGTCCAGAGCGTCGAACAACTCCTCGCGTTCCACGGTCTCGATGAAGCACCAGCGGCTGTCCAGCGCGTTGAAGGCGGCGCCGAAGGCACGCCCGATCTCCGCGATGGCAGCATGGTCCTCGCCGCCGGTGACCTCGGCGAGGAAGGCGTCCCGAGTGGCCTTGTGCTGGGCAACAGCCTTGCGGTACCCGGCGCGCGGTATGTGCTCGCGGCCGTCCCAGTCGCGGAGCGGGTTAGCGGTATTGGCAGCGACCCATTCCGGCTTACGCGCACCGCGGACGTCGAGCACCACTCCGTGTCGCACGTGGGGACGCCAGGTCTTGCGCATCGCGGCCGCGTAGTCGGCCGGAATCCCGTAGAGCGACACTTCCTCCAGCTCGGGGAGATGGCGGGGCAGCAGACAGTCGGACGCGTCCATCCCGAACAGCTCTGTGATGGTGAGCGCTTGCAGATTCGGCAACTGGTTCAGGGCTGCCGCCGAGGTGAGCGTGCCCAGGTTCCCGGACAGCGACAGGCGGGTCAGATCCGGAAAGGCGGCGACGAGACGAGTGCAGTCGAGCCCGCTGATCCCGCGGACGGTGAGGTATGTGACGCCGGCCCGTACGACGCCGCTGGTGGGTTCGGCATCCAGTTCGTCAGCTGTGCACGTCAGGGCGTACGGGGCATTCCAGTCCTCGCGGTCGCCGCTGTCCCAGTGCCGCTGCCGGGCCAGCTGTTCGCCCCGCCCCCATGCCGAGCCATAGGAGTACGAGGGTGCGGTCACCAGCAAGGGCAGGGAGCCTATGACCGTGAAGCTCCTCGGAAGGACCCACCCGTGGTTGCAGTACGAGAGCTTGCCGCCCCAGCTGTGGTGCGTCAGTCGGAGCGGCTGCACATCGTCGCCGAGGTCGGCCACGGCCCCAGGCTCGGGCCCGGACCAGTCCAGTTCGAGAACCGCAGCGCACTTGGCTGCGGCGTCGATGCCGGTGACCTGCGAGGCAGTCCAGGCGCCGAGCGCCTCGGAGTACACCGCGACAACGTCGCCGACGGCGACCTGCCTCGGTGGTTGGTCTCGTCCCATGCCCGGATGCTAGCGGCCGGCTCCTCCCACCCACTGCGTCCGAGGGACGGTCTCGGTCGTCCAAGGGACGGTCTCGGTGCGCAGGACCGTGCCCCGGCCGGCGGGAGATCGGCGTACGCGTACCGTTCAGGCGGCCTGGCTGAAGTCCTCACCGGTCAGGCCGCCCTGTCGCAGCGCGGTCATCGCGTTTGTGAGCAGTGCGTTGAATTTCATCGCCTTCTCCTGCTCGATGCTCATCGCAGTCCGTACGGTCGGCGGCCCACTCCAGCTCATCGCGAGTCGGCGAGAAGAACAGACGCAGCTCACGTGCGGTGATCAGCCGCTCGAACCGCGGATACGCGGTCCGTTCGATCGAGGTCACAACCCACCCCACGGCCCGGACGACAACAACATCGCCAACGACACTGAGCCGAACGGGTGACGGACCAGGCCCTCACATTCACCGAATCCATATGCACCGAAGTGGCATCCGGCAGTCGACCGCGCCCGCCCCGCCGGGCGCATCCGGGGGCGAGCTGACACATGAGAACCGTGGTGATCTTCAATCACCCCTACGAAGGCAGTTACTGCGCGGCAGTGCGGGAGGCCGTCGTGGCGGGCCTCGCGAGGGCCGGGGCGGAGGCCGACGGCCTCCACCTGGACCGGGACGGCTTCGACCCGGTGATGTCCACCGAGGATCTGGCCGGTTTCTCCCGCGGCACCGCGACCGACCCCAAGGTCCTGGACCACCAGGCACGCATCACCGCCGCCGACCACCTGGTCTTCGTCTTCCCGATCCGGTGGGAGCTGATGCTCGCTCTCACGAAGGGGTTCATGGACAAGGTGCTGCTCAAGGGGTTCGCGTACGAGGAGGTGGGTCCGCCGACGCGCTTCGTGAGCGGACTGCCCGGGGGGTCCGGAGTGTCATCCTCATCATCACCATGACGGTTCCGCAGGCGATCTACCGCTTCTACTTCGGCAACGCCGTCAAGAAGGCGTTCCGCACCGGGGGGTTCAGGAAGATCGGCATCAAGCGCACCAAGTGGATCAGCCTGCCGAGCGTGAAGTCGGTGTCCCGGGAGAAGCGCGAGAAGTGGCCGGCGGACATCGAGAACCGCTTCGCCGGGCTCACCTGAGGAAGGCGCCCGGGCGGGAGGCCCGAACACCTGCGGGGCTCACCGCCACGGGCGATGATGGGGCCCACCACGACAGGACGGCGGACGGCGAACGGCGGGATCATGGCGGGAAAGAGCGGATCATCGGCGACCGGGCACACCGTGCCCGCGATCGGGATGGACCGGGCGCAGATCCTCGCCCGCCGTTTCGCGGCCCACGGGCTGGACCGATCCGTCGGCACCCCGGACCTCGGCGAGCTGGGTGTGCTCGGGGTGCAGGACACCCCGGCAGGATCGGCGCGGCTCGCACTGGCCGCGCGAGGGGTCCCTCCCGACGGGCTGGAACGGGTCTGGACTTTCCGGGGCGCCCCGCATCTGCACCGGGCGGACGCGCTGCCCGCGCTGGCCGCAGCGCTCTGGCCGCTGGACGACGCCGACGCGGAGGCCCGCATCCGTACGACGGTCATCAAGGAGGGCGCGAAACTCGGGCTGGACGCGTTCCGGACCACCGCCGGGGCGCTCCGGACGGTGGTGACCGGGCCGAGGCCCAAAGGGGTGGTCAGCGGGGAGGTGAGCGCGCTGGTGGACCCCTCGCTCACCTTCGACTGCGCCACCTGCGGGTCACGGCACATCTCCGGCCTCCTCTTCCAGCAGGCCGGGCTCTTCGGCGCGGTGCGGGTGACCTCCGGGGGCGGTACGACGCTCTCGCCGTTGGAGCCGGGGTTCGCGCTCCCGCAGGCCGCGCACGGTACCGATGCCCTGGTCCGCGCCTATCTGCACCTGCACGGTCCGGCCGGCCCGGCCGAGGTGGCGAAGTACCTCGGGGTGCGCACCCCGGTCGTCCGGGCCGTCTGGCCCGAAGGTCTGGTGGAGGTCGAGGTCACCGGCGAGGAGGGCGGGGGGCGCACCGCCTGGCTGCCCGGCCCGGACGCCGGTCCGCCCGCGCCGGACCCCGGCACGACGGTACGGCTGCTGCCGCCGGGCGACCCGTTCCTCCAGGGCCGCGACCGGGAACTCCTCGTCCCCGACGAGGTCCGCCGCAAGGAGATCTGGCGGGCGATCGGCCAAGGGGGCGTCCTGCTGGTCGGCGCCGAACCCGCGGGCACCTGGCGGGCCAAGGCGGCGGGGCGGGCGGTCGCGATCACCGTCGCGCCGTTCGCCCCGCTCGCCGCCCCGGTGCGCCGGGCCCTGGAGGAGGAGGCCGGGGTGGTGGCCGCCGCACGGGGCGCCGACGAGGCCCGCCTGCACCTGGTCTGACGGTTCCGGACGCCCCTGCGGCCCCTCGGTCAGCCCTCGGCGGGGCTCTTCGCCACCACACCACCCGGTGCGGGTACCGAGTCGGTGACCTTGCGCTCGGCGCCCCGCAGTACACCGGCCCCGAGCACCAGGCCGAAGGCGAGCACCGTCACCAGGCCGAAGGACACGACCAGCGAGGTCGCCTCCGCGAGCGAACCGATCGCGGACGGGGCGATCAGCCCCGAGGTGTAGGTGATGGTGGCGACACCGGCGATGGCCTGGCTGGGGTTCGGGCCGCTGCGCCCGGCCGCCGCGAAGGCCAGCGGGACGACGACCGCCACCCCGAGGCCGATCAGCCCGAAGCCGCACAGGACGCCCACCACGCCGGGGGAGAGGACCACCAGGACCCCGCCCGCCGTGGCGAGCGCTCCACCCGCCCGGACCGACCTGACCGCTCCGAAGCGGTCCACGATGCGGTCCCCGGCGAGCCGTGCCACCGTCATCATCAGCGCGAAGGCCGTGGTGGAGGCCGCCGCGAGACCCGCGGAGGAGTCGATGACGTCCCGCAGGTAGACGGCCGACCAGTCCATGCTCGCGCCCTCGGCGAAGACGGCGCAGAAACCGATCGCGCCGATCACCAGCGCCGACTTGGGCGGGAGGGTGAAGCGCGGCGGCGGCTCCTCGTCCGCCTCGCTGCGCAGGTCGAGTACGCCTTGGCAGGCGAGGAGGCCGAGCGCGGTCAGGGCCAGCGCGGCCAGGAGGTGGTGGAGGCGCGCGTCGGCGCCGATGTGGGCCGCCACCGTGCCCGCCGCCGAGCCGATCAGCGCACCGGCGCTCCACATGCCGTGCAGGCCGGACATGATCGACCGGTTCAGGCGGTTCTCCACCTCCACGCCGAGCGCGTTCATCGCCACGTCGGACATGCCGGCGGAGGCACCGTAGACGAAGAGGCCCGCGCAGAGCGTCAGCAGGTTGGGGGCCAGCGAGGGCAGGATCAGGGCCAGCGTCCACAGGGCGAGCAGCCCGCGCAGCGCGTTCCGGGCGCCGAACCGGTGGCTGATCCGGCCGGCCAGCGGCATCGCGAGCGAGGCGCCGATCGCCGGGAAGGCCAGGGCGAGGCCCAACTGGCCTGCGCTGACCCCGGCGTGCTCCTGGATCCAGGGGACCCGGGTGGCGAAGCTGCCGGTGACGGCGCCGTGCACGGTGAACACCGCGGCGACCGCGTATCTGGCGCGTTTCACCTGCGCGGTGCCGAAGACGGTGGCGGTCGAGTCCGATGACATTGCGAGGTTCCCTCCCCATTGACGCCCGCAGAGCGGCCGGTGCTCCTGTCCCCAGGATCGGGTCGTAAACTATCAGGAACCTTGCCTGATAAAAAGCCCGCGTCCGAGTGCACGACGGTGATCTGGAAGGATTCCCGCATGCCCGCCTCACCGAGCACCGCCCGGGCCATCAACGACCGGCTCGCCCTGCGTCTCCTCCAGCAGGACGGCCCCTTGACGGCCACCCAGCTCAAAACGTCGACCGGGCTTTCCCGCCCGACCGTCGCCGACCTGGTCGAACGGCTGCAGGAAGCCGGTCTCATCGAGGTCGTCGGCGAAGCCGGCGCCGAACGCCGCGGCCCGAACGCCCGGTTGTACGGAATCGTCGCGGACCGCGCCCACCTCGCGGCGCTCGACGTCCGTACCGGCAGCGTCTCGGTGATCGTCGCCGACCTCCTCGGCCGCACGCTCGCCGAGGCCAGCGTGCCCATCGGAAGCGACACCGGCACCGGGCCGGCCGTCGAGCGGGCGGTCGCCCTGCTCGAACGCACCGCCCGCGAGGCGGGCGACGCCCCCCTGCACAGCGTCGGCATCGGGGCCCCGGGGCTGATCGACCCCGCCACCGGCGAACTCCGCGTCACCATCGGACTGCCCGCCTGGCACCGGGAGTTGGTGACCTCTCTCCAGCGCAGGCTGCCCGCACGGGTCCTCGTGGAGAACGAGACCAACCTCGCCGCCGTCGCCGAACACCGCGTCGGAGCCGCCCGCGACCGGCCGACCTTCGCCCTCTTCTGGCTCGGCCACGCCATCGGCGCCGCCCTCATGCTCGACGGCACCCTGCGCCGGGGCGCCTCCGGCGGCGCCGGGGAGATCGGCTTCATGCCCGTTCCCGGTGCGGTCGGTACCCTCTCGGCCGCCACCTGCGAGGGCGGGTTCCACTCCCTCGTGGGCTCGGAGGCCATCTGCGCCCTCGCCGTCTCCCACGGCATGGAGCCGCCGCCGTCCCGCCCGGACGAAGAAGGCACGGACGGCGGGGAACCCCGGTGCCCGGTCTCCGGCGCGGAGCAGGGGTACGCCGCCGCCGCGTACGTCCAGGACGCCCTCGCCGGAGCGGCGGGCGGCGAGGCGTTCCTCGGCGACCTCGCCCACCGGATCGCCCTCGGCGCCGCCTCCCTCGTCTCGGTCCTGGACCCCGGCTGCCTGGTGCTCGCCGGAGAGGTGGGCCACGCCGGGGGGGCCGGGCTCGCGGCCCTGGTCGAGGAGCGGCTCACCCTGATGTCGCCCCTGCGCACCGAGGTCCGGGCGGGCGAACTGGGCGGTACCGCGATCCTGCGCGGCGCGCTCTTCACCGCCCGGGAGGCGGCCCAGGACGCGCTCTTCGCCCCGGCGGCCCCCTGACGCGGGGGAGCGCCGGGCGGCCCCGTGCCGCCGGTGGCGCCGCGCCTCGTCACGGAACGTGCGCTGTGAGCCAGCGCACAGCGACTCCCCTGCTGGCCGAAGCCAAGTCGTGGCAGACTGTTGGGGTACCAGCAGCAGCGCACTCCGGGGTCGGTGTAATTCCGAACCGGCGGTTATAGTCCGCGACCCGTCCGCATCCAGCGGCCGGTTGACCAGGTGAGATTCCTGGACCGACGGTGAAAGTCCGGATGGGAGGCAGTGCGCGGCGGGCCGTCATGGGTACGCCGCCGTGGGCGGACGCGTGTTCCGGAGAGTTCCGGGCAACGTGTCCGGTTTTCTCGCGGTCCAGGCGCCTCCACCCCTGTGCGTTCCGCTTCATCTGTCGTCATCGACAGGCCCCGGAGTCCGTGCCCGAAGAGGCAGGAGGACCCGGTGGCAACCGCAGCCGACATCACCGCCATGCGCCGAGCGATCGAGCTCGCCGCACGCGGACTCGGCTCCACCAGCCCCAACCCGGTCGTCGGATGCGTGATCACCGACGCCGCCGGAGCGCCGGTCGGTGAAGGCTTCCACCAGCGCGCCGGTGGACCGCACGCCGAGATCCACGCCCTGCGCGAAGCGGGGAGCCGTGCCCGCGGCGGCACCGCGTACGTCACCCTCGAACCTTGCAACCACACCGGACGCACCGGCCCCTGCGCGCAGGCACTCATCGAGGCCGGCGTCACCCGCGTCGTCCACGCCGTCCCGGACCCGAACCCGCAGGCCACCGGTGGCGCCGAAACCCTGCGCGCGGCCGGGATCCAGGTGGAGAGCGGGCTCCTCGCCGCCGAGGCCGAGGCCGGCAACATCGCCTGGCTCACCTCGGTACGTCGAAGCCGCCCGTACGTCCTCTGGAAGTACGCCGCCACCCTCGACGGCCGGATCGCCGCCGCCGACGGCACCAGCCGCTGGATCACCTCGCCCGAGTCCCGCGCCGACGTGCACCGGCTGCGCGCCCTGGCCGACGCCGTGATCGTCGGTTCCGGCACCGCCCGCACCGACGACTCGCAGCTCGGCGCCCGGGGCGTCGAGGGGGCCACCCAGCCGCTGCGCGTCGTCGTGGACACCACGGCCACCGCCGTACGCCCCGGCGCCCGGGTCCTCGACGCCACCGCGCCGACCCTGGTCGCGGTCGCCGAGGACGCCGACGCCCGCCACCTGCCCGAGGAGGACGTGCTCCGGCTGCCCCGCTCCGCCAACGGCACCGGCCTGGACGTCACCGCCCTCCTCGCGGCCCTGCACGAGCGGTCGGTGCGCTCCGTACTCCTCGAAGGCGGCCCCACCCTGGCGGGTGCCTTCGTCGCCGCCGGGGCCGTCGACCGGGTCGTCGGCTACCTCGCTCCGGTCCTCCTCGGCTCCGGCCCTGCCGCGCTCGCCGACGCCGGAATCTCCACGATCTCCCGGGCGTTGCGGCTCGATGTGACCGAGACCGCGCACATCGGCCCCGATCTCCGCATCACCGCCGTCCCCACCACCGCTGCCGCCAACTCCACCGCTCGGAAGGGAAACTAGTGTTCACCGGAATTGTCGAAGAACTGGGTGAGGTCACCGCCGTCGAGGTACTCGACGACGCCTCCCGCTTCCGGCTGCGCGGCCCCGTCGTCACCGAGGGCGCCAAGCACGGCGATTCGATCGCCGTCAACGGGGTCTGCCTGACGGTCGTGGAGACCGGCGAGCACGAGTTCACCGCCGACGTCATGGCCGAGACGCTGAAGCGCTCCAGCCTCGGAGCGCTCACCGCCGGCTCCCGCGTCAACCTGGAGCGACCGATGGCGCTCGGCGGCCGGCTCGGCGGCCACATCGTGCAGGGGCACGTGGACGGCACCGGACACATCGTCTCCCGCACCCCCTCGGAGAACTGGGAGATCGTCAAGGTCTCGCTGCCCGCCGAACTGACCCGGTACGTGGTGGAGAAGGGCTCGATCACCGTCGACGGAGTGAGCCTCACCGTCGTCGACGCGGGCGCGGACCACTTCACCATCAGCCTCATCCCCACCACCCTCGCGCTGACCACGCTCGGCCTCAAGCAGCCCGGCGACCCGGTCAACCTGGAGGTGGACGTCATCGCGAAGTACGTCGAGCGGCTGCTCGGCGACCGCACCGCCGACCAGAGCGACACCTACCTCCGCGACCGGAGCGAGACCTACCTCCGCGACCGGAGCGGCACCGACGAGGAGAGCGCGAAGTGAACGTCGCCGACTGGCTCAACTCCGAGGCGTTCACCGTCCTCGACCAGCACATCAAGTGGTCGGACATGATCGGCAACACGATCGGTCTGATAGCCCTGGCCCTCGGCTGGAAGCGGTCCGTGCTGACCTGGCCCGCCCAGCTCCTGTCCGGCGCGATCCTGCTCTTCGCCTTCGCCTCCGCCCACCTGTCGGGCAGCGCGGGCAAGCAGGTCGTGGTCATCGTCGTCTCCCTGCTCGGCTGGTACTCCTGGACCCGCGGCAAGCAGCAGGCGCAGGACGGTTCCATAGCCGTACGGTTCGCCACCTGGCGCGAACGCGGCGTGCTGCTCGCGGGCGCGGTCGTCGGCACCCTCGCCGTCGGCGGACTGTTCACCGCCTTCCCCGAACTCTCCTGGGACCCGTGGCCCGACGCGTACGTCTTCGTCGGCACCATCGTCGCGATGTACGCCCAGGCGCGCGGCATGGTCGAGTTCTGGTTCGCCTGGCTGCTGGTCGACCTGGTCGGCGTCCCGCTGAACTTCGCCAACGGCTTCGCCTTCTCCGGATTCGTCTACGTCATCTACGGCGCCCTGGTCCTGTGGGGCATGCGCGACTGGTGGCTGCGTACCCGCACCCCCGGTCTGGAAGGAGCCACGGCATGACCGCCCAGCCCGCCACCCCGACGTTCCACGACCGTGAACTCGTGCTCGACCCCGTCGAGCAGGCGATCCGTGACATCGCCGCCGGCCGCCCCGTGGTGGTCGTCGACGACGAGAACCGCGAGAACGAGGGCGATCTCGTCATCGCCGCCGAGAAGGCCACGCCCGAAATCATCGCGTTCATGATGAGCGAGTGCCGCGGCCTGATCTGCGCCCCCATGGAGGCCGGCGAACTGGAGCGGCTCGAACTCCCGCAGATGGTCCAGCACAACACCGAGTCCATGAAGACCGCCTTCACCGTCTCGGTGGACGCCTCCGCCGCGCACGGCGTCACCACCGGCATCTCCGCCGCCGACCGCGCCACCACCCTGCGGATGCTCGCGGGCGGCACGGCCGGCCCCGGCGACTTCGTCCGGCCCGGCCACGTCTTCCCGCTGCGCGCCCGCGCCGGCGGGGTGCTCGTCCGCAACGGCCACACCGAGGCCGCCGTCGACCTGGCCCGGCTCGCCGGACTGCGCCCGGTCGGTGCGATCGTCGAGATCGCGGGCGAGGACGGCGTGATGCTGCGGCTGCCCGAACTCGTGCCCTTCGCCCGCAAGCACGGCCTCACGATCATCTCCATCGAGGACCTGATCGCCTACCGCCGCAGCGCCGAACCCACCGTCCGGCGCGAGGCCGAGGTACGGCTGCCGACCGCCTTCGGCGACTTCACCGCGTACGGATACCGCTCCGTCACCGACGGCGTCGAACACGTCGCCCTGGTCCACGGGGACATCGGCGACGGCGAGGACGTCCTCGTCCGGATCCACTCCGAATGCCTGACCGGCGACATCTTCCAGTCCCAGCGCTGCGACTGCGGCCCCCAGCTCCAGGCGTCCATGGAGCGGATCACCGGCGAGGGCCGGGGCGTCGTCGTCTACCTCCGCGGCCACGAGGGCCGGGGCATCGGCCTGCTCCAGAAACTGCGCGCGTACGAACTCCAGGAGCGCGGCTCCGACACCCTCGACGCCAACCTGGAACTCGGCCTGCCCGCCGACGCCCGCGACTACGCCGCCGGCGCCCGGATACTGCGCGACCTCGGGGTGCACAGCCTCCGGCTGATGACCAACAACCCCGACAAGACCGCCGCGGTCGTCCGGCACGGACTCGTCGTCAACGGACGCGAGCCGATGCCCGTGCAGGCCGGCGAGCACAACCTGCGCTACCTGCGCACCAAGCGCGACCGGATGGGACACGACCTGCCGTGGCTCGACGGCGTGCCCGCCTCGACCTGCGGAAACCAGTAACCGTCAGACCTGTCAGACCCGGCAGACCCGACAGACCCGAAAAGAACGGTAGGAGAGAAACATGAGCGGCAAGGGCGCACCCGAACTGTCCGTGAGCAACTGCGAGGACCTCCGTGTGGCGGTCGTCGCCGCCCAGTGGCACGACAAGGTCATGGACGGACTCGTCGACGGCGCCCTGCGCGCGCTCGGCGAACTCGGCATCCAGGAGCCGACCCTGCTCCGCGTCCCGGGCAGCTTCGAACTGCCGGTGGTCGCCAAGGTCCTCGCCGGCCGCGGCTACGACGCGGTCGTCGCCCTCGGCGTGATCATCCGAGGCGGCACCCCGCACTTCGAGTACGTCTCCCAGGGCGTCACCGCCGGCCTCACCCAGGTCACCGTCGACACCGGCGTCCCCGTCGGATTCGGCGTCCTCACCTGCGACACCGAGGAGCAGGCGCTGGACCGGGCCGGCCTGGAAGGATCCTCCGAGGACAAGGGCCACGAAGCGGTCACCGCCGCCGTCGCCACCGCCACCACACTGCGCACCATCAGCGAACCCTGGCGCTGAGGGCGGGCGGCGACCCCGTATTCTAAGGACCATCATGGCCAACAAAACCTTCGAAGAACTCTTCGCCGAGCTGACGCTCAAGGCAGCGGACGGCGACCCCTCCACCTCGCGCACCGCCGAACTGGTGGGCAAGGGGGTCCATGCCATCGGCAAGAAGGTCGTCGAGGAGGCCGCCGAGGTCTGGATGGCCGCCGAGTACGAGGGCAAGGAAGCCGCAGCCGAGGAGATCTCGCAGCTGCTCTACCACGTCCAGGTGATGATGGTCGCCCGCGGGATCTCCCTCGACGACGTCTACGCCCACCTCTGAGCAGCACCTCCACGCCACCGCTGAAGCCCCGCACGTCCGCACGCTCCTCCGTACAAAGGAAACCCGAGCTCATGCTGCGCATCGCCATCCCCAACAAGGGTTCACTCTCCGGGCCTGCGATGGCGATGCTCCATGAGGCCGGATACCAGCAGCGCAAGGAGTCGAAGGAACTCGTCCTCGTCGACCCCGTCAACGAGGTCGAGTTCTTCTACCTGCGCCCCCGGGACATCGCGATCTACGTGAGTTCCGGCCGTCTCGACATCGGCATCACCGGCCGCGACCTGCTGCTCGACTCCGGTGCCGACGCCGAGGAGATCCTCCAGCTCGGCTTCGCCCGCTCGACCTTCCGGTACGCCACCAAGCCCGGTACGGCCGAGGGCCCGAAGGACTTCGACGGCATGACGATCGCCACCTCCTACGAGGGCATCGTCGCCAAGCACCTCGCCGACAATGGCGTCAGCGCCTCCGTGGTCCACCTCGACGGCGCGGTCGAGACCGCCATCGAGCTCGGGGTCGCCCAGATCATCGCCGACGTGGTCGAGACCGGCACCAGCCTGCGCAACGCCGGGCTGGAGGTGATCGGCGAGCCGATCATGAAGTCCGAGGCCGTCGTCATCCGCCGCACCGGCGCCGACGCCGACGAGCCCAAGGTCCAGCAGTTCCTCCGCCGTCTCCAGGGCGTCCTGGTCGCCCGGACGTACGTGATGATGGACTACGACTGCCGCGTCGAGCACCTGGAGCGCGCGGTCGCCCTCACCCCGGGCCTGGAGTCGCCGACCGTCTCCCCGCTGCACCACGAGGGCTGGGTCGCCGTCCGCTCCATGGTCGCCTCCCGCGAGGCGCAGCGGATCATGGACGACCTGTACGAGCTCGGCGCCCGCGCCATCCTCACCACGGCGATCCACGCCTGCCGGCTCTGACGGGACCGCACCAGCCCCCTCCAGTAGAGGACCGAAGAACCTGATGTCCGCCCCCGCACCCCGGACCGAAGCGCCCGCTCTCCCCGTCACGTTCCGGCCGGGACTCACCCGGCTGGTCCTGCTCACCATCGCGCTGGCCCTCTTCGCCGTCATCACCGCCGTGGCGCTGATGCTGGAGAGCCTCGGTCCGGGGGACCGGGTCACCTTCATCCTCTGCGCGGCGCTCTTCGCCGGGGTTCTCGTCCTGCTCGCCCGGCCGAAGATCGTCGCCGACGAGGACGGGGTGACTGTCGTCAACGTCACCCGGACCCGGCGGCTCGCCTGGGAGCAGATCCTCCAGGTCAACCTGAGGGTCGGCGATCCCTGGCTCTTCCTCGGCCTCAGCGACGGCACCAGCCTGCCCGCCCTCGGCATCCAGCCCGGTCTCTCCAAGCAGCAGGCCGTACGGGACGCCGGAGAGCTCCGCCGGCTCGTCGCGGCACACGCCGAGGGCACCGAAGCCGGCTGACGGCTTCCGGCCCGACCGGAATCCGGGCCCGCGCGCACGGGCGGGCACGGGGGCGCCCGGCCGATGGCCGTGAGCCCCTGCCCGGACACACCGATTCTTGACTACTCTGGGGTTCGGCGGCGCCGAGTGGCGCCCCGCCCCGCCCAGACGGTCCGCAGACCGGCGGGGCTTTTCCTGCGACCCGAGGAGTGACTCCTTCCAGCAATGGACGGATCGTCCGGTAGTACCTGCGCCGCCCCTTCCCCGGAGGCGGCGGCATGACCACCCCCCTGCTGCTGCTCATCGCGGCATTCCTTCTCATCCTGGCCAACGGCTTCTTCGTGGCGGCCGAATTCGGCCTCGTCACCGTCGAGAAGCCTGAGGCCGAACGCGCGGCCGAAGAAGGCGACCGGCGCGCGCGCACCGTCGTCGACGCGCTGCGCGAACTCTCCTTCCAGCTGTCCGGCACCCAGCTCGGCATCACCATCACCTCGCTGGTCGTCGGCATGCTCGCCGAACCCGCGCTCGCCGAACTCTTCACCGGCCCCCTTACCGCCACCGGCCTGCCCGCCGGGGCCGTGCCCACCATCAGCGTGGTGATCGGCATGCTGCTCGCCTCCGCCGTGCAGATGGTCATCGGCGAGCTGGTGCCCAAGAACTGGGCCGTCTCCAAGCCCCTTCAGGTCGCCCGGTTCGTCGCCGGCCCCCAGCACCGCTTCACCACCGCTCTCCGCCCGGTGATCACGGCGCTGAACACGCTCGCCAACCGGCTGGTCCGGTTGCTGGGCGTCGAGCCCACCGACGAACTCGCCTCCGCCCGCACCCCGGGCGAGCTGGTCTCGCTGGCCCGGCACTCCGCGGAGGCCGGCACCCTGGAACAGGACACCGCCGACCTCTTCGTACGGACCCTGTCGCTCGGCGGTCTCACCGCCCAGCACGTCATGACCCCCCGGGTCCGGGTCAGCGCCCTCCAGTCGTCCGCCACCGCGGCCGACGTCCTCAACCTGACCCGCGCCACCGGCCTCTCCCGCTTCCCGGTCTACCGGGAACGCATCGACGAGGTCGTCGGCATGGTCCACCTCAAGGACGCCCTCGCGGTCCCGGCCGCCGAACGGCTGCGCACCCCGGCGGGCCGGATCGCCGTCCCGCCGCTGCTGGTCCCCGAATCCCTGCCCGTCGAACAACTGCTCCAGCGGCTCCGTAACGAGCAGCCGATAGCCGTCGTCGTCGACGAGTACGGCGGCACCGCCGGTGTCGTCACACTGGAGGACATCATCGAGGAACTCGTCGGCGAGGTCCGCGACGAGCACGACGCCGAAGGCGCCGACCGGCCCGAGCTGCTCTCCGTCACCGGCGAGGACGGCCGTCCCGCCTGGGACGCGGACGGCAGCTGCCGCGTCCTCAGCCTCCGCCGGATAGGCCTCGACGTGCCCGACGGACCGTACGAGACCGTCGCCGGACTCGTCGCCGACCTCCTCGGGCGCATCCCCGCCCCCGGTGACCGCACCGAACTGCCCGGCTGGCGGATCTCCGTCCGCCAGGTCGGTCACTACCGGGCCGAGCAGGTCCGTTTCGTCCGCACCGCGGACGTGTCCGGACAGCCGGGCGGCACGGACCGTCCGGAAGGCCACCTGCACGGCGACCGACCCACGGCCCCGGGCCGGACCTTGCAGGAGGCCACCCGATGAGCCTGGTCCAGCTGATCTTCGCGGGACTTCTCGTCCTCGCGAACGGCTTCTTCGTCGGCGCCGAGTTCGCACTCGTCTCGGTCCGCCGCAGTCAGGTCGAACCGCTCGCCGCGAGCGGATCGGCCCGCGCCCGTCAGGTGCTGTACGGCCTGGAGAACCTCCCGCAGATGATGGCCGCCGCACAGTTCGGCATCACCGTCTGCTCGCTCACCCTGGGCGCCGTCGCCGAACCGACCGTCGCCCACCTCCTGGAACCCGTCTTCCACGCGGCCCACGTGCCCGAAGGGTTCGTCCACCCGCTCGGCTACGCCCTCGCCCTCATCTTCGTGGTCGTCCTCCACCTCGTCATCGGTGAGATGGTCCCCAAGAACCTGGCGATGGCCGCCCCGGAGAAGACGGCCCTCTGGCTCAGCCCCGCCCTGGTGGGCTTCGCCCGGATCTGCCGCCCGGTCACCGCGGCGCTCGGCGCCTGCGCCAAGCTCGTGCTGAAGCTCTTCCGGGTCGAACCCAAGGACGAGGTCGAAGCCGTCTTCACCAGCGAGCAGCTGAACCGGCTGGTGGAGGACTCCGGCCAGGCCGGGCTCCTGGAGCCCGAGGCGCAGGAGCGCCTGGAGGACGCCCTCGAACTCGGGAGCAGGCCCGTCACCGACGTGCTCCTGGAGAACGGTTCGCTGGTGACGGTCGACCCGTCCGTCACCCCGCGCCGGGTAGAGGAGCTCACCGTACGGACCGGGTTCTCACGCTTCCCGGTCCGGGCCGAGCGCGGCGGCCCGTTCATGGGCTACCTGCACGTCAAGGACGTCCTCGACCTGGAGGACGGCGAGCGTGCCGTACCCCAGCACGTCTGGCGCCCGATGGCGACCGTGCGGGCCGAACTCCCGCTGGACGACGCCCTCACCGTGATGCGCAGGGCGGCGACCCACCTGGCGCAGGTCGCCGACGCCCAGGGCAAGGTCCTCGGACTCGTCGCCCTGGAAGACGTGCTGGAAATGCTGGTCGGTGAGGTCCGCGACCCCGCCCACCGCGTCTCGGTGCCGCGCCGGACGGTCGACGTACCCCCGGAGCAGCACGCGCACGAGCCGAAGGCCATGGTCGACATCGGCTGAGGACGGACCTTCCGCCACGTACGGGCCCGTCCGGCGACTGCCGGGCGGGCCCGTTTCGTGCGTACCGGGCTGCCCTCAGGCGCCGGGTGCCTCCGTCTGGCCGCGGCCCACCGGGCCCCGGCCCGAGAGCACCTCGCCGTACGCCTGCATCAGGTCCGGCAGCCGCAGCGTCGCCAGGTCGGCGCGCCCCGGCGGCGTGGCGTACCCGGAGAGCCGCAGGTCGCGGTAGGCGCAGCTCTTTTCGTACAGGGTGCGCAGGAAGCGGCCGTTGCCCAGCTCGTCGATCCATCCCTGGTCGACCACATGGCCGCTGATGCTGCGCAGCTCGTCCAGGGCCTCCTCGTCCCACAGGTCCCCGTTGGCGGCGGCCAGCACCCCGCCGATCGCGGTGAGTTCGAGCGGACGGTAGCTCGGGAAGTCGACCCGGCTGGTGAACCTCGAGGAGAGCCCCGGGTTGGTGGCCAGCAGCCGGTCCATGCCCTCCGGATAGCCGGCCAGGATGACCACCAGATGGTCCCGGTTGTCCTCCGCCCGCTTCAGCAGAACCTGGAGCGCCTCGTCTCCGTACGCGTCGCCCTTGCTGTAACCGGAGTTGGCGAGGCTGTACGCCTCGTCGACGAAGAGCACCCCGCCCAGCGCCGAGTCGATCAGCTCATTCGCCTTGACGGCGGTCTGACCGAGGAACTCGCCCACCAGGTCGGAGCGTTGGGCCTCCACCAGGTGATCGCCGCCGAGGAGGCCCAGGGCGTAGAAGACCCGGCCCAGGATGCGGGCGACCGTCGTCTTCCCGGTGCCCGAGGGGCCGGAGAACACGAAGTGCCGCTTCGGCGGCTGGACGGGAAGCCCCTGTTCGGCTCGGAGACGGGCCATGTTCAGCTGCGCGGAGAGCGCGTTGACCTGGCGCTTGACCGGATCGAGTCCGACCATCCGCTCCAGCTCGGCGAGCGCGTCGGCCAGCAACGCGGGATCGCTCGGCCCGGTGGGCAGCACCGGGCGCCCCGCACGGCCGGACCCGGCCCGCTTGACGCGCGCGCCCTCCGAGGCGGTCGTGACCACCGGGGCGACGGGGCCGAGCGGCTCGCCGCCCAGCCACGGATCGCGGCCGTCCACCAGCTCCGTACCGAGCAGCGCGTCGCCGTCCGGCTGGGACCCGGCCCCCGCCTCGTCCGCCCCGTAACCGCTCAGGGCGGCCGGGGCGAGACCGCCGGGATCGTCGAAACCGTCGTGATCGGTGATGGCCGCGAGCCGGGCCGAGGTGTCCATGAACGAGGGGTCCACCCGGTGCACCGCGCGGTAGAGAGGCAGTGCGGCGGCGCTGCGCCCCGTCCCCTCGTGCGCCCGCGCCAGCCAGTACCGCAGCTCCTTGCGCTGCGGCTGCTCGCTGCGACAGCGCATCAGCGCCGCGGAGAGCAGAGGTTCGGCCTGCCCGTACATCTCCAGCCGGACGCGGGCCATCCCGCCGAAGAGCCGTGCCTCGATCCCGAGCAGCGGGTCGTCGACGAGCCGCTCGGTGTAGCGGACCAACTGCTCCCAGTCCTTCGCGAGATAGGCCCGGCACGCGTGCAGGAACCGAACCTGTGCGTCGGTGTCCACCGGCGGGAGCCCGGCCAACGCGCGGTCCAGCTCCGGCACATGGCGGCCGTCCAGCCAGTGCGAGGCGTGCGCCAGCAGCAGATCGCGCGGCGACTCCAGCACCGGCTGTACCCACCAGCCGAGCCAGTACCAGGAGTTGAGCGTGCGTTTGTGCCGGGTGCGCTGCTCGCCGAAGCGGTCGCGGTGCCGGTACATGCTCAACAGGGCCGTGGTGGTGTCGATCCGCAGCGCGTGGAGACCCAGCCAGGCGTCCGCCATGCCGGGATCGAGCCGCACCGCGGTCCGGAACTCCTCCTCGGCGTGCGGATAGGCGCCCATGGTGTAGGCGTCCAAGCCCCGCAGCCACGCCAGTTCGGCAGGGGCGTGCGCGCCCTGCGTGCCGATGTCCATCAGGTCCCCCACACGACTGTGCCCCAGGATGTCCCGCCCGCACAGCATGCCCACGGAAGCGTCCCGAATCACCGGTTCGCGGGCGGGAATTGACCGAGCCCCCAGGCATCGTACCCACGCCGGAAAAACCACCGGAACGGTGTCACTGGTGACGGACGGTGAAGAAGAGGGGATGTGTGGTGAGCGTGGAGAGGGGGGACGGGCAGAACGAAGCCCCCGATCACGGGGGAACAACCGGGGGCCTCGCGTCCTGGATGGGCTCCGAAAAGCCGCACATTGAGAACGTAAGACCTGTAAGCCCCGCCGGTCAAGCCGAGTTGGAACATGCGCCTGGCGATTTCCGATGGCTCAAGCGGATGACCTGCCGCCTTCACCCTCCGTAGTATCGCGCCCCGTCGACGGGGTCGCACGAGGGCCCGTCAGCCACTCGTAACCGTCGGACAACTGGCGTACCAGCGAATCCGCGTACGGCCGGGAGGGGTCCTCGGTGAAGTGTTCGTCCTCCGCGGCCGTCCAGCCGTCCCAGAAAGCCGAGAGCGCCTGCCCGTCCCGCCGCCTGCCCCGCTCCCAGGAGGCCTCGCGGTCCAGCTCCATCCACCACAGTGCCGCCAACCGGGGCCGCAGGAACCGGCGTCCGGCCCCCACCCCCTCGACCAGCACCACCGGTGCGGGATCCAGCGTCCGCTCCGGCCCGAAGCGCCGGGCGGTCCAGTCGTACGGGGCGTAGCGCGCTTGTTCCCCCCGCGACAGCGGCAGCAGCACCTGCCGATGGAGCCGGTCCGTCCAGGCGAACAGCTCCTCGTGGGTGGCCAGGTCGTCCAGCCGGAGCAGCGGGGCGCCGCCCAGGGCGGCGGCGAGCCGGGTCGCCAGGGTGCTCTTCCCCGAGCCCGCGTGCCCGTCGATCGCGACGAGGCGCACCGGGCCGAGGGAGGGGGAGAGGGAGAGGAGGCCGCGGGCGCGTCCGGCCAGGTCGTTCATGGCTCCAGGGTACGGGCCCGGCCACCCGGTCCCGCCGCAGGTCAGGAGCGTACCGGCGACCCGGGCCTCGGACACCGCCCCGCGGTAGCGGTCACAGGGCGTACCAGTGGACCAGTCCAATGTTGCTCCGTCCGCGCGGGGCGAATCACTGGCCCGGCGAGGCCGGGACCCGCGATAGTTGGCCCACTGATCGACGTCGAACACGCACGCCGTACACGCGTCCCCACCCGCGCTCCGCACCCGCTTGTACACCCTCGTCCGCCAACGACTCGGGAGTCCCCCATGACCGGACCGCACACCCCCATGACCGGACCGCACGACCCCGTCACCGGACCGCACGGCCGCAGGGCCGTCCTCGCGGCCATCGCGGCCGTGGCTGCCGCATCCGCGGTGACCTCCATCGGGCCGGCCTCCGCCGCGCCCGCCCCCGCGCGCCGTCCGGCAGTCCCCTCCAAAGCCCCGGACACCGCTGTGGACAACCGCTTCTGGACGACGTACACCGACTGGCGCTCCGGCTCCGCCACCGGGACCCGGGCGGTCGCCGGCCGCAGGCCCGGCCTGGTCATCGCCGTCCCCGCCGGAACCGCCGACCACACCGACCCGCACACCGGAACGACCACCGCGTGGGAGTACGCGACCTGGACCTCGCCGGCCCACCGCAGCGCCGTACCGGCCACCGAGGTCATCGCCTCCTGGAACGCCGACACCCCGGCCGGCACCTGGATCCAGATCGAACTGCTCGGCCGCTACTCGGACGGCACCGACACCCCCTGGTACGTGATGGGCCGCTGGGCGGCGGGCGACCAGGACATCCGCCGCACCTCGGTGGACGACCAGACCGACGGGAAAAGCTCCGTCTGGACCGACACCTTCTCCGTCGACGACGCGGCGAGCGGCCTGCGCCTGACGCACTACCGGCTCCGCCTCACCCTCCACCGCACGCCCGGCACGCGCCTCACCCCGACGGTGTGGCGCGTCGGCGCGATGGCCTCCGACGTCCCGGACCGCTTCACCGCCCCCGCGAGCACCCCCGGCGAGGGCCGGGGCCACGAACTCGCGGTGCCGCGCTATTCGCAGAACCTCCACGCGGGGCAGTACCCCGAGTACGACAACGGCGGCGAGGCGTGGTGCAGCCCCACCTCCTCGCAGATGATCATCGAGTACTGGGGCCGCAAACCCACGGCCGAGCAGCTCGCCTGGGTCAAGCCCGGCCTCCCCGACCCCCAGATCTGCCACGCGGCGCGCTACACCTTCGACTACCAGTACGAGGGCTGCGGCAACTGGCCCTTCAACGCCGCCTACGCCGCCACCTACCGGGACATGTCCGCCGCCGTGACCAGGCTCGGCTCCCTCACCGACGTGGAGACGCTCGTCCGGGCCGGCATCCCGGTCATCACCTCGCAGTCCTTCCTCAAGGAGGAGCTGACGGGGGCCGGTTACGGCACCTCGGGCCACCTGATGACGGTGATCGGCTTCACCGAAACAGGCGACGTCATCGCCAACGACCCCGCCTCGAAGGACGACGACGCGGTGCGCCGCGTGTACGCGCGCGCCGAGTGGGAGCAGATCTGGCTGCGCACCAAGCGGTACGACGCGAGTGGCAACGTGCGCGGCGGTACGGGCGGGGTCTGCTACCTCTACTGGCCGACCGACCCGACCGCGGCGCAGCACCGGGTGCTGAGGTCGTTCGGGCTGGTGTGAGCCGGTAGGGCCGGCGCCCGGCCTTCGGGCTGGTGTGAGCCGGCGGCTACCTCCGCGACCCGGCGGCCGGGTTCCCGGCCGCAGCCGGGCCGCGGGGGTGGCGCGGCGCCGTCCGGCCGCGGGCAACTGTCCCGTATGGCGGCTGAGTTCGCAGAATCGGCGGTTCGGCTGCGGGCCGGTGCCCGCTCCGTAGAATGTGTGCCCTCGGAAATGCGGCTGATCGTCGGGGGGCGGGACCATGTCCGGAAAACCGCAGTTGCTCTTCATACACGGCATCGGCTCGGTGCGAACCTCGGACGTGGAAGCGCGGGAGTGGTCCACGGCCCTCGCGAACGGGGCCAGGGCGGCAGGCCACGCGGACCTGGTGTCGGGGCTCACCCGGTCCTGGGCCGCGGAGACCCGCTTCGCGAACTACAGCGATCTCTTCTACCGGGCGGGCGCCCAAGGGGGTGCCGGCGAAATCTCCGACGAGGAGCTGCCCCTGCTGCTGGAATTCCTGGACGAGCTGACCCAAGAGCTCGCCCTCCAGGCCGAGTTGGTCAACGACTCGCGATCGGTCCAGATCATCGCGAGCACCCGTGCGAAGATCCGGGCCGCCGCCGAGCCGGAGACGGTGCAGGCTCAGGGCACGCTCGCGGTGGTCCGGCGGGCGGGCAACGCACTGACGACCCTGCTCCAGCTCCCCGGCCTGCGTCAGGCATCGCAGTGGACCAGCGGAATCCAGCTGCTGCCGGTTCTCTCCCAGGTGGGCCGGTACCTCGGACGCAAGGAGCCGGACGGCGAAGGGCTCGGCCTCGACGTGCGCATCCGCGAGCGCGTGCTCGACGGTCTCGACCCGACCAGGCCACTGATCGTGATCTCGCACTCCCTCGGGACCGTCGTCGCCTACGAGGCGTTGCACCTGTACGAGGGACCTGTAGCACTGTGGCTCACCTTGGGCTCACCCCTGGCCATGGGTGCCGTGGTGCTTCAACGGCTGATGCCCCGGCCGCCTCGGACGCCGCCCGGTGTGGAGCGCTGGCTCAACTTCTGGGACAGGGACGACATCGTGGTGGCACGCCCACGCCTGGAGCGCTGGATGGAAGCCAACGCGGCGGGTGTGGTACCGGTGACCGCACCCGTCGACTCGCACGGGCTCTGGACCCACACAGCGACGAAGTACCTCACGCACAAGAACGTCGCGGGGCCCGTCGCCGAGACTCTGAAGAACCTCTGACAGGGCCCTCGATGGCCCGTCACGCGATCGTGGTCGCCTCCCAGTGCGCGACCATGCCCGTCCTGGAGAAGCTGGAGCCGGCAGCCAGAGCACTGCACCGCGTCCTGACCGATCCCGACCTGGGCGGGGCCGAACCGACCGACGACTCGCTCCTGATCGACCCGCCGTCGGCCGAGGACGTGAGGCGGGCCGTCCACGCGGCCGCCGCCCGTGCGCGGCGGGACGGTGGAGTCCTGATCGTTGCTCTGCTCGGTCACGGGTTCGTTTCCCCCGGGCTGCGGTTCATGGTCCGGGACTCCACGGAGACCTCCTCGGGATCAGCCGTGGACGTGCCGGGCCTCCTCGGGGAGGCGGCCAACGACACGGAGGGGGTGATCGCCCTCATCGACACCTGCCACGGCGGTGCGGCCCCTCCTTCCCCCGACGTCCTGGCCAGCGGGGTCAGGGACGGGCAGGTGCGGCTCGCCGTCGTCATGGCCGCGGCCGCCAACCAGGACGCGTTCGGTATGAATCTCTCCCTCGCGCTGGCCGCGGTGATCCGGCGCGGGCTGGACGACCGTGGCCCGTACCTGCTGGTCGACGACGACTTGATGAGCGCCGTCCGCGCGGAGGTGCTGAAACGAGACGTCGGCCAGACCATCGGCCGCTCGGTGTTCGACCAGTACGACTTCGCCGAGAGCGCGCTGTGGCTGTCCCACAACAGACGCGCTTCGTACGGGTCCGGCTCCGGGATCGGACCGGTGGCCGCCCGGTTGCTCGACGAGGCCACCGAGGGATGGGCGAGCAGGCCCACCCGATGGAGCCATGCCTCGCTGACCGCCCTCCTCTCCTCCGCCGGGGCCGAGCGCCCCCCGGCCCAGAAGGCGTGGGCCGAGGAGATCGAGTCGGGTCTGCGGGAATGCGAGAAGACCGTCCGCATCCTGAGGAAACACCTCCCGGACGCCATGCACACGAACGTGCTGCGCAAGGCGGCCGGGCGGGCCGGGTTTCCCGCAGGTCTGGTGAGCGAACCCAGCCTGCGTGACCTGGTCGAACACGCGGTCCTGGAAGGCAGCCCCTACGTGCGGTCCGCGCACAGGCATTCCTCGCTCGGGCGGCTGGTCGCCGCGCTCGTGGTCGAGGCGGAGACCGTACCTCCGGTGGAACTGGCCGAGTGGATCGCCGGCCACGCCGACGTCGTCTCCTACAAGGACGCCCACAAGGAGTTCCAGCAGGCGGACCAGTCCGCCCGGACCCGCCTCGTGCTGGGAATCCCCTCCATCCCCGGCAGAAACCGCGGCAGCGGTGAAGGCGGCCTGGAATGGCCGAGGCGTCTGCACGCCTGGGTGCTCCAGGGAGGCGAGACGCTGGGATCGAACGAGTTCGACGCGCCCTCCCGCGACGAAGCCGGACTGACCGCAGTCATCAAGACGGCGATCAGATGGTCCCGCGGTCGCCTGCCCGCGGACGAGCGCCTCATGCACATAGACATCGCCGCCTGCGGCCGGGCACTGGCACAGTGGCACCCGGAAGAAGCCCGCACCGGGCTGCAGAGACTGGGTATCGCGCACCGGGTCACGCTGCGGTGGAACAGCTCGATCGTGCGGGACGAATGGGCGGAGTGGGACGCCTTCGAGCTGAACGATCTCGCCGAGGAAGTACTCGACGCGATCGAGGCGGGCCACACGGAGCTCTCCTGGCTCGGCCTCGCCGACATGGCGGACCTGGACGGTCTCGCGGACCGGCTGGCCGCGGAGCCGGGCCGGCCCTGGGCGCTGGAGCAACGCCCCGACGGATGCGACGCGACACTGACGGCCCTCGCCGCGTACACCCCCATCCTGATCTGGCCCGGGAGCACAGCCATCGCACCCGGGCGATTCCGTGCCACCGTCGACGGAATGTGGCACAAGATCCAGAACGAACAGGACTGGCACACGAGCCGTGCGAGCGAACCCGCCGACCGGGGGCCGGAAGGCCTGCGGCAGGTGCGAAGGGTGTGGCACGACCGCCAATGGCTCACGTTCTGCCGCCTGTTCGAGACACCCCTGAGCAGCCCCGAAGAGGAGACGTCATGACCTGGAGTCCTTACTACCGGGGCGACGGCGTCGCGCGCGAACCGGCGCTCCCACCGCCTCCCCCGTGGCGCATACCGGGGCAGGGCGCACCCGAAGGCGTTCCGTACCGGCCCGATCCCGGACTCGTCGACGCCATCAACGCGGCGCTCCTGCTGCACCGCCCGCTTCTGCTCACCGGGCCGGCCGGCTCCGGCAAGTCCACGCTGATCAAGCACGTGGCCCACGAGGTGGGACTCGGGCGAGAACTGCACTGGCACATCACCTCGCGCAGCACTCTGACCGAGGCGCTGTACCGCTACGACGCCCTGGGCCGCATCCACGCGCAGAACCTGCGCAACGCGGCGGCCCCCGCGCGCCCCCGGCCGGCGCGACGGGGGCGACAGCAACGCGGCGACGACATCGCACCGTTCCTGAGGCTCGGCCCCCTGGGCACCGCGTTCGCCGCGGTCGGCCGGCCGCGCGCCCTCTTGATCGACGAGATCGACAAGAGCGACCTCGACCTGCCCAGTGACCTCCTGGACATCCTGGAGCGCGGAAGGTTCGAGATTCCGGAACTGTCCCGCCATCACCGCAAGCGGGTCCCGGTGCGGTTGTACGACGACACCGCGACCGTGGACGTCGTGGACGGAGTCGTCCCCTGCACGCTCTTCCCCCTGATCGTCATGACCAGCAACGGCGAACGGGATTTCCCGCCCCCCTTCCGCCGCCGCTGCATCCGGTACTCGATGCCCGTGATGACGGAGGAGAGCCTCACCGGGATCGTCGCCGCCCATCTGAGCGGCCCCGACGGAGAGGGGGCGCAACTGACGACGGGCATCCAGGAGCTGATCGCCGGTTTCGCCGGACGGCTGGCGGGCGGCGAGCACCTGGCCGTCGATCAACTCCTCAACGCCGTCCACCTCATCGGGCAGCCCATACCCGAACAGCAGAGGAGGGACCTGACCGAGCTGCTGCTCCAGGGCCTGGGCCGTGACTGAACCACCGGAGCCGTTCGGCCGGCTCGGCGCACTCGCCGCCCGGCTCGGGATGACGGCCGAAGAGCTGGCGGACGCCGTGCTGCTCGCCGCGGCGGGGTTCACGGGAGGTACCGGGGCGTCCGAGTACCCGGCGAACGACACCGACCCCGGGAACGCGCCTCCCGGATCCCGGCAGCACGACTCCCCGCCGACGACGGACCCACCGCGCGTCCGGCCGACGACGGGCGGACACGGTGTCTCCACCTACGGCCCAGCCACCGGAGAGATCCATCCGGGCGTACGCCTGACCCTGGGGCAGGCCGCGGCACTGCCCCAGGCGCTGTCCATCGGACGGGCGCTGCGCCCGCTACGGCGGCGCTGGCTGCACGGGCACCGGACGGAGCTGAACGTCGACGCGACGGCCGAGGACTACGCACGCACCGGTCTGCTCGTCCCCCACCTCGTGCCGATGCCGGAACGATGGCTGGACGTCACCGTCGTGCTGGACCGCAGCACCAGCATGGGCGTCTGGGACCCGGCAGCGGACGGACTGAACCGGATCCTGCGCTCGCTCGGCGCGCTCCGCACGCTGAACACCTGGCACCTGACCTGGAACGGCACCGAACCGGTGCTCCACGACCAACGCGGCGCACTGGTCCCGGCAGGTCAGGCCGGACGCCGCGAAGGCCAGCCGGGACGACGGGTGATGCTCGTCCTCAGCGACTGCGCGGCACCGGGCTGGCGCAGCGCGGCGGTATGGAAACAGATCTACCTCTGGAGCGGGACGACGAGCATCGCTCTCTTCAACCCGCTCCCGTCCCGGCTCTGGCACCGGACGGCCATGGACCTGCCGCTCACGGTCACGACCGCGCCGGCGCCCGTGGCTCCCAGCGGAACCTGGCGCTACGAACCTGGGCAGCCGCGTCGCTTCCGCCGGGAGAGCGGCATCCGCTCCTGGCGTGCCGTCCCGGTTCTCGGAACCGACCCGGAAGATCTCCGGCGGTGGGCCCGGACTCTGATGCGCGGCGATCCGGAGGGTTGCACGGCCGTCCTGGTCCCGGACACCGGGCGCCCGCCCCAACGAGCTCGTCGGACCTCGGCCCGCGGGGCCGCTGCCCCCGCTCCTGGCGCGGGCGCGAAAGCCGAGGCTTTTCTCCGGACCGCCCGGACGCCGGCCACCCGGCTCGCCATCCACGCCGCGGCCCTCGACACCTTCACGCTCCCGATTCTCCACGCACTGCGTGAACAGGCCGTTCCCGAAGCCCGCTTGGACGACTTCGCCGAGCTCATCACCGCCGACCTCTGCACCGTCCAGCGCGATCCGGAAGCGGACGATCTGTACACCTTCCGCCCCGAAGCCCTGGACCACCTGCGCCGGAAGCTGACGCGACAGACCGCGTGGCGTACCCACCAGGCTCTCACCCGGCACATCGCCAGCCGTCCCTGGACCCCGGACGGCTTCGCCGCCGTCGTGCAGACCGCCACCGGTACGCCTCTGCCCTCGGCCCTGGTCCCCTTCGCGGAAGCGGCCGACTCCGTACTCCGGCAGCTGGGTGTCACCATTCCGGGGGTCCCGGCTCCGCTTCCTCCCGCACAGGTTCCCGACAGGGTCGCGGTGCCCGAGCCGTCGGAGACTCTCGTACCGCCCGAGCCGGTCTCCAGCGCCGCGGTCTTGCGGGAACGCCTCCGGGAGGTGTTGGACGCCCCGCCGCAGGACTGGCTCGTCAAGATCCGGCTCCTGGAGTCACTCGCCGCCGACCACGTGCGACTTCTCGGGGAGCGTCACCCCGACACCGTCTCGGCGCGCGCCAGTCTCGCCACGTCCTACTACGAGGCGGGCCGGGTCGAAGAGGCAGCCGTCATCCGGGAGCGGGTGCTGGCCGACTTCGAGGCGGCTCTCGGCCCCCACCATCCCGATACGTTCAGCGCGCGCGCCGACCTCGCCACGTCCTACTACGAGGCGGGCCGGGTCGAAGAGGCCATCGCCATGGAGGTACGGGTACTGGCCGACCGGGAGAGAGTTCTCGGCGACGATCATCCCGACACCGTCACCGCGCGCGCGGACCTGGTTGCCTTCTACCGCCGGGCAGGTCGCTTCGAAGAGGCCACCACCGTCCGTGAGCGGATGCCGGCCGCCCCTGAGGAGATTCCCGGAGAGGACCGGTACGGCACCCCGGAGCCCGCGGGGACGGCCGCTGTCCTGCCGGACGCGAGCCCCGCCGAACCGCCATCGGGGCCGGGCGCCGGTCCTGACCCCGAGGCGGACGCGCCCGCCGTCCGCTCCGGCCCCGCCGCCCCGGACCTCCGCAGCGGGAGGACCCGTCGCGGGGTGTCGCCCTACTTCTTCCTGAGCTACGCGCGTACCCCGAGGTATGGCGGTGGGGAGCCGGACATATGGGTTGAGCGGCTCTTCGCTGATCTGTGCGGCCATGTGATGGCCATGACGGGACTGCCCGCCGGTACGTCCCCCGGTTTCATGGACCGGCAGACACGGCCGGGCGAGATCTGGCCTCCGGACCGGCTGGGCGAGATGCTGGCCGACTGCCGGGTTTTCGTCCCGCTGATCTCGCCGCGCTACGTCGCCAGTGAGATGTGCGGCAAGGAGTGGCATGCCTTCGAGCAGCGAACCATCCATCACCGCGCCCGGTCGAATCAGCCCGTGGAGGCCATTGTTCCCGCGCTCTGGGTTCCGGTGGAATTCGGTCAACTCCCCCGCGTGGTGGAGCGGTTGCAATTCGCTCATCGGGATTTCGGAGAGCGCTATGTCACTGACGGACTATTTGGGCTGATCAAACTCAGGCTCTTCGCCGAGGAGTACGAACGTGCGGTGTACGAGCTGGCCAAACGCATTGTGACCGTCGCCGAGACCGGGGGCTTGGAACCCAGCAGGGTGGTGCCGGACCTCCGCCTCCTTCCCAGTGCCTTCGGATCGCGGAGCGATTCGGAGGACGGCAGGCCCGTCAAGCTCACCGTGGTCGCACCCACTCTTCGTGATCTGCCCGTGGGGCGTGGACCGGATTGCTACGGAGCCAGTGCCGAGGACTGGAATCCCTATTACCCGGCATCCGCGCGTCCGCTGGTACACGTCACCGAGGAACTGGTGCGCTCGCTCGGGTACGAAGCCGTCAGCACCTCGTTCGACCTGGACTCCGGATCCCAGGGGAGGGGGCGAATCCCTGACGGCCCGGAGATCCTCCTCATCGACCGCTGGGCTCTTCAGGACGAGGACCGCAGGCGCAGGCTCGCCGCCTTCGACAGGGAGAGCCGGCCCTGGACGGCGGTGGTCGTGCCCTGGAACCGGGAAGATGCCCGGAGCCGGGCGGCCGAGGTGGAACTGACCGAGTTGCTCGAGCGGACCATGCCCGTCACCCTGCGGCAGGGACGGCTTCTCGCGGATGCGGCGGTTCAAGGGGTACCCACTATGGAAGCGTTCGGACAGGTCCTTCCCCAGATGGTCGAGGCGGCTGCCCAGGCGCACCGGCTGCACACGACGTCCCACCCGCCGACGGACTGACAGCTCCGTCCGGCCTCGGGCCGGGCGGGAGTTCGGGCGGTCGCCCGACGGCGGGGCCCGCGCCCTGTGCGCCCCGCGCGTCGTCGAGTCGCCGGACGGGCGGCCCGTGCAGCGGGGGCGTGGACCAGGAATCCGGCATGGGCGGTGGCACCGGAGAAACCGGCGCCCGGGAAGCGAGGAGCAGGACATGGTGACGGGCGAACAGGAAGAGACCGTGGGGGACCCGCCCATGGTGACGGTGGGCATCGACCTGGCCGGCTACACCGGGACGACGGGCGCCTGCCGTATCACCTGGGCGCGGAAGCCGGTCGTCGAGATCCTGGACACGAGGAACGACGAAGACCTGCTGGCGGCGATGCGGACCGCCGACAAGACCGGCCTGGACTCTCCCATCGGCTGGCCGGTGGCGTTCACCTCCCTGCTCAACGCCCACCAGGCAGGAACGAGGCTGCCCGTGCGGACCCGCTACCTGCCGCTGGCCGACGGGCGCCAGGGGCTGGGCCGGTTCACCCATCGTCTGACCGACGACGTGGCATGGAAGCGCACCGGTGCGGGCGAGCGGCGCCCCCTCTCGGTCGCGGCCGACAAGCTGGGCGTCGTCGCCATGCGCGCGGTGGACCTCCTGGAACGACTGGCCGGGGGCGGTCCCGCCGTTCCGCGGGACGGCTCCGGCTCCGTCGCGGAGGTTTATCCGGCGTTCGCCCTGGTGCAGTGGGGGCTCGCGAGCAAGGTCAGTTACAAGAGCCGCAAGCCTGCCGCTCTCGCTGCGAGGGCGCAGATCCTTGCCGGGCTCGTCGACGGCCTGGGCCTCGACATCGGCGAGCGGGTGCGGGACCGGTGCACGCGCAGCGACCACGACCTGGACGCGCTGATCTCGGCAGTCGTCGCACGGGCCGCGGCGTGCGGGATGACCCATCAGCCCGCCACCGACGAGGAGAACGCCATGGGCGCGGTGGAGGGGTGGATGCATCTGCCCAGACGGGACCTTCCGCTCGCCGCCCTGCGCGACGGGGCGATTCCCTGACCGGGCGCTCCCTCGACTGCTCCTCGTCGAGGAGCTGAGCCTCGACGACATGACACCGCCCCCCGCCGGTCGTCCGGCTGGGGGGCGGTGCGCAGGGGATCGGACCCGGGCCCGGGACCCGTCACCGCGTCGGAAGAGCGGTGGGGGAGTGGGCCGCGGGATCAGGGAGCGGTGCCCCAGGAGAGGGTGCCGCCCACGTACGCGCCGATCTTCGACGCGTCCGCGAAGGAGGTGTTGGTGCCGCGGCTGTAGTCGTCCGCCTCGCTGAAGTTGGACCAGTCGCTCTTGTTGATCCGGAGCTGGATCTCACCGGTGGAGGCGCCGGCGGCCAGGGTGCCGCTGCCGAAGCCGACCTCCAGGTAGTGGCTGGCGCCGGTCGCCGAACCGCCGCCCGTCACACCGAGGGTCACGGTTCCGCAGCCGACGACCGCGTAGTCGCACGCGGTGCCGAAGGTGGAGGCCCCACCGTCGGGGGTGAACCAGTAGCGCAGCTTCACGGTGGACAGGTTCACCGCGGCGCTGCCGGTGTTGACCAGCTGGAGGGACATCCGGATCTGGTTGTCGGTGGCGGAGGAGTCCGTGCTCTTGTACTGGACCTTGACCGTGCCCGTCCCGGTGCCGCCGCTCGCGGAGGTGGTGACGGAGAGGGCGCTGGAGGCCGACGAGACGTTGCCGGCGGCGTCCTTGGCCTTGACGGTGTAGCTGTAGGCGGTCGAGGCGGTCAGGCCGGTGTCCGTGTAGGAGGTGGTGGTGGAGGAGCCCACCTTCACTCCGGCGCGGAAGATGTCGTAGCCGGTGACGGCGACGTTGTCCGTGGACGCGGTCCAGGAGAGCGAGACGCTGCTGCTGGTCTTCGCCGTGGACGTCAGGCCGGTCGGGGCGGTGGGCGCCGTGGTGTCGGTGGTGCCGCCGCTCGCGGAGGTGGTGACGGAGAGGGCGCTGGAGGCCGACGAGACGTTGCCGGCGGCGTCCTTGGCCTTGACGGTGTAGCTGTAGGCGGTCGAGGCGGTCAGGCCGGTGTCCGTGTAGGAGGTGGTGGTGGAGGAGCCCACCTTCACTCCGGCGCGGAAGATGTCGTAGCCGGTGACGGCGGTGTTGTCGGTCGACGCGGTCCAGGAGAGCGAGACGCTGCTGCTGGTCTTCGCCGTCGAGGTCAGGCCGGTCGGGGCGGTCGGGGCGGTGGTGTCGGTGGTGCCGCCGCCGGTGATCGGCGGGTAGGCGTTGCGCACGAGCTCCTGGAACTGCGCGGAGAACCAGTGGCCCGCGAGCGGGGAGTTCGCCAGGGCGCCGGTCAAGCTGTTGCCGTTGCGGCCGTTACCGGTGTACGTGGGGTCGCACATCCGGTCGAAGCCCTTGCCCTCGTCGTTGGCGATGGGGGCGCTGTTGCCGTCCGACTCCCCCGGGGGCTTGGCCCAGACGTAGGCGTCGATACCGGTCTCCGGGGCGGCGGTGGGACGCTCGCCGATGCCGGCTCCGCTCTGGTTGCACCAGTTGCCCGCGTGGATGCGGCGGTCGACCCGGCCGCCGTCCACGTAGGTGTCCACGGTCGTCAGCGGACCGGCGGAGGTGGGCCGCGCGGAGCCGCCCCAGCCGTTGCGGGCCGTGTCGATCAGCATGCCGATGTTGGAGTTGAAGCCCTGGCTCACCAGCAGGGTACGCAGCGCCTGGGCGAACGACAGCTCGTCGACGTAGTAGTTCCAGTCGACCCACTTGGACTGGCGCACGGTCGTGCCGTTCACCGAGTCGGTGACCTTGAAGTTCGGCTCCTTGAGAGCCGAGTAGTTGGCCGTGTTGACGATGAAGCCCGTGACGTCGTTGACCGTCGCGCCCTCGGACGTCGCGGCCTTCTTGAACTCCGCGGCGGCCGGGCTCATGTTGCTGTCCCAGCCGAGCCAGCCGTGGTGCGCGGCGTCGATGTAGTTGTAGACGTTGGGAATGGCGCCCAGGGTGTGCAGCGCGTAGCCGACGCCCTTCTCGTAGTTGCCGTTCGCCTTCATCGTCGCGCAGGCGTCGGTCGAACCGGCCGTGCCGCCCGCGTTGGTGACCAGGTTCGGCAGCGAGTCGGGCTCGATGATCGTGACGATGCGCAGGTTCGCGTACGCCGGGTCGGCGAGGATCGCGGCGATCGGGTCGATGTACTCGCTCTCGTAGCGGCCGAGCTCCGTGGGACCGAGCTCACCGTTGGACGCCAGCGCGGCGCAGTCGCGTCCCGGCAGGTCGTAGATGACGACCTGGAACAGGTTCGCGCCCTGGGCCAGTGCCGTGTCGAGGTGCGCGCGCAGGCCCCTCGCCTCGGAAGAGCCCGCGATGGCCGCGATGCGGTCCATCCAGACGAAGGCGGGGGTGTTGGCGATGGCGGCGCCGCCCGGTTCGGCCGCGGCCTTCGCGGACCAGTCGGGGTTCACGTAGGCCGTGGCGCCCACGTAGGGGTTGTCGACCCGGGCCGTGGCCGCGGCCGAGGCGGGACTGGGGAGGGCGACGGCCAGCGCCGCGCCCATGGCCAGGGCGGAGACTGCGGCCAGTCTCCGGCGCAGCCCGCGCATGATGGTGCCTCTGGTACTCATTGCGGCTCTGTGTTCCTTTCGTACGCCCGCGGGTGTTCGCCGCGGGCGGTTTCGGGGGTGCGGACCGGGAGCGGGTGGCCGGGTCAGGGCTTCCTCGCTCCCGTCAGGTCTCCGCCGTCCGGTGGCGGGGCCTGCCGTGCGTCGTGGGGGACGGTGGTGTCGTGGGGGACGGGTGGTGCTGCCCGATGGCGGGTTCCGCGGGGCGTGGGTGACCCGCCATCGGGAGTGGGTGGGGTGGCCGGCGCGGTCAGCGTCCGGTCACGGTGCGGCGGTTCGCGGGGCGGCGGGTCACGGTGCGGTGCCCCAGGCGAGGACGCCGGCGACGTAGGCCCCGACCTTCGCGGAGTCGGCGTACGCGGTGTTGGTGCCGCGGCTGTAGTCGTCGCTCTCGCTGAAGTTGGACCAGTCGCTCTTGTTGAGGCGCAGTTGGAGCTCGCCCGTCGACGCGCCGGCGGCCAGGGTGCCCGCGCCGCCGGTGAAGCCGACCTCCAGATAGCGCTCGGCGCCCGTCTTCGGACTGGAGACCGCGACCACCGAGTGCGTGATGTTGGACGAGCCGAGCGCGGCGTAGTCGCAGTAGGTGCCGAAGGTGCTCGCCCCGCCGTCGGAGGAGAACCAGTACCGCAGCTTCACCGTCGACAGGTCGATCGGGGCGCTGCCGGTGTTGACCACCTGGAGGGCCAGCCTGATCTGGTTGTCGGTGGCCGAGGAGTCGGTGTTCTTGTACTGGACCTTCACCGCGCCGGTGCCGGTCGAGCCGCCCGACTTCGTGGTGGCGGCGACCGCGGCCGACAGTGCCGAGGTGTTGCCGGCGGCGTCGCGGGCCGCGACCGCGTAGCTGTACGCGGTGGCCGCGGCGAGACCCGAGTCGGTGAACGTCGTGCTGGTGGCGTTCCCCGCCAGTACCCCGTTGCGGTACACGTCGTAGCCGGTCACGGCGGTGTTGTCGGTCGACGCGGTCCAGGAGAGCGAGACGCTGTTGGCGGTCGTCGCGGTCACCGCGAGCGAGGCCGGGACGGTCGGCGCCTGGGTGTCCCCGCTCGGCGTGCCACCCGCCACCAGCAGCTCCGCGTAGATCGCGAAGGCCAGCGCGAGCGCCGCCTGCGCCCAGAACCGGTGGTAGGTGAACGTGGGCGCGGCGCCACCGTCCAGGTACGCCTGCACCTTCGGCCAGTCCGGGTCGTTCTTGTACCAGCTGCGGATGGAGATGAAGGTCGAACCCGGCTTGATCGGGTCGCCGTTCGGCATCTTGCCCGACCAGCCGGCGGGGATGTACACCTCGTCGTCGAACCGGTTGTAGTCGCGCCGGGTCTCCGGCACCGAGATGCCCTTGGTGGTGGCGTTCAGCGCCATCGCGTCCAGCAGCGCCTTGGCGAGCGCCGCCGCGTTCTTGTCGCCCGACTTGGCGGCGTAGTAGGTGAGCGTCTTGACGTACGCGGCGCCCACACCGACGTCGTTGGCGTAGTCCAGCACCGTGACGTGCAGGCCCGCGTTGGTCCCGGGGGAAGCCGCGTTCCAGGTGTCCGGTTGGCCCGACCAGTTGAGCGTGGAGGGGAAGCGGAAGCTGCCGTCGGAGCCCACCGTCGTCTCGGACGAGGCCCAGGCGACCCACTTGGACAGTATGGCCTTCGCGGACGCGTTGCCCGTCTCGTGGTAGTAGGCCGCGAGGCGCTCCATGCCCCACGCCTGGAAGCCGAACCAGTTGTTGCTCGCCGGGTCGTGGTAGACCGGCTGCCAGTCGTAGGCCATGCCGTAGAAGGTCGGGGTACCGGTCGGCGGCTTGCTGTAGCTCCCTTCCCAGCTGTTGGTGCAGCCGCCCGCGAACGCCCCCTCGTTCGACTGCAGCCAGGTCAGGAACTCCAGCTGCCGGGTCAGGCTCTTGGTCCAGTCGCCCTTGGCCGTCGCCGACTTGGGGGTCAGCGCCGGTACGTTGGACAGCGCCCAGGCCGCCAGCGGGTTCTGGTAGCCCTGGTGGGAGGCGCTGTCACCGATGCGCCAGGCCCATCCGCCGCCGCTGCCCGCCGCGGCGCCGCCCCAGGCGTAGTACCAGGACAGCAGGTAGTGCTGGGAGTCACGGCCGGAGCCGGCCGGGCAGGAAGCCGGGTCGGTGCAGTCGCCGACCCGCTTGAAGTACTTGTCGAACATCGCGTAGCGGAGGTAGTCGCCCATCTTGGCGGCCTTCGCGAGCGAACCCGCGACGTCGCTCCCCTTGCCCTGGGCGGTGGCCCAGCGGTACGCCCAGTAGGCAGCCTGCACCGCGCGGGCGTCGGCGTCCGGCGCGTTGGTGTACTTCCACTGCTTCGCGTAGCTGGAGTCACCCACGAAGAGGTCGAGATATCCGTTGGGGCCGCCGTACTTGAACAGGTCGGTGGTGGGCTGCGGGACCGTCTCCCACACCGATTCCTGCGCACCGCGCTGGTAGGTGTTGATGAAGGAGGCGCCGGCGCCCGGCCCCGCCTCGCCGCCGGTGCCCGGCTTGTTTCCGTAGCCGTAGACGTTGTCCAGGTCCATCAGCCAGTGCATGCCGTAGACGTCCATCGTTCCGTAGGACGCGGCGAGTTCGGTGGCGAGCGGGTCCGCACCGGACTTGACCGTGCCGTTGAGCGCGGAGGGGTAGGCGCTCGGCAGCGGGTGTTCCGGAGCGTAGGTCGCGGGGGCCGACGGGTTGTAGGAGTCGGCGGTCGACTGGTCCGCGTGCTGCGGGATGATGGTCTTCTCGGCCACCGCCCAGGCCGCGTTGAAGGGCGCCCAGTCCCCGGTGACCCTGCCGTACGCGGCCTCCAGCCACATCCAGAAACTGACGGCCTCCGACGTGGTCTGGTGACCGTGGTCGGGTGCCTCGACCATCAGGGTCTCGACGGAGTGGTACGGCAGGCCGTCCGGGCTGAAGTAGCCGTTGGCGGACGCCTTGATCTTGCCGTACTGGGTCAGGAACGCCTGGGTGTACGGGTCGGTGGCCGCAGCTGCGGTCGTGGCCGCGAGGGCGTTGGTGCCGGCGTCGTCCGCCTGGGACGTGGGCTTGGCGACGGCTATGCCCTGCGCCATACCGAGGGCGAGGACGCTGCCACCCAGGGCGCCGCTGAATGTTCTCCGTGAAATCGACACAAATCCTCCGCTGGCGGGTGTCGTTGGGGGGGAAGGGGGTGAAGGGAGAGGGCTCGGGGGTCGCACGGGGCCGCGATGGGCGGGTGCGGGGGTGCGGGGGTGCGGGGGTGCGGGGCGTGTGGCCGGTGTGGCCGGCGGTCAGGGCTCGATGCCCCAGACCAGCTCGCCACCCACGTAGACGGCGATCTTCGGGGCGTCCGCGTACGAGGTGCCGGTGCCCCGGCTGTAGTCGTCCGACTCGTCGAAGACGGACCAGTCCGTCTTGTTCAGCCGCAGCTGGATCTCGCCCGTCGCGGCTCCCGGGGCGAGGCTGCCACCGGTGAAGCCGACTTCGAGGTAGTGGTCCGCGCCCGCTTCCGGGGTGTCCATGGCGACCACCCGGTGGGTTACGGTGGAGCAGCCGATCGGCGACCAGTCGCACCAACTGTTGTAAGTGGAAGCTCCGTTGCCGGCGGTGAACCAGTAGCGGACCTTCACGTCCGTGAGGCCGAGAGCGGAACCACCGGTGTTCACCAGTTGGAGACCGGGTTTGATCTGGTTGTCGCCCACCGATGAATCACTGTTGCGGTACTGCGCCTTGAGCGCCGCGGGTTCGCCGCCCTGTCCGCCGTCGTCCCCGCCCAGGGCCGTGCGCACGGCGGCGTGGGCGGGCTTCGGCAGCAGGTTCTCGTCGTACAGATTGGCCGCGCCCTGGCCGGGGAACGTGCTCGGGACCCAGGAGTACTTGTCGGTGTAGTCCCAGACCGTGATGCCGACGCAGCGCTCGACCGCCAGGCATGCCTCGACCACCTGTTGGTAGTACGTGGACTGAGTGGCGGACTTGGCCGCGTCGGACGGCAGTTGCATGCGGACGTCGAGTTCCGTGACGGCGACGTCGAGGCCGAGATCGGCGAACCGCTTCATGTTCGCCTGCATCTGGTACGGGAAGCCGTACTGGACGGCCAGATGTGCCTGCATCCCGACTCCGTCGAGCGGTACGCCCTCGTCGAGCAGTTCGCTCACCAGGGCGTACATGGCGTCGCTCTTCGCGCCGAGCCCTTCGATGTTGTAGTCGTTGAGGTACAGCTTGGCGTCCGGGTCCGCGGCATGGGCGGCGCGCAGGGCGGTGGCGATGTAGTCGGTGCCCATGGCGTTGTAGAAGGGACTCGTGCGGAAGGTCCCGTCCTCGTTGAACGGCTCGTTCACCACGTCCCACGCGGTGACCGCGCCACGGTAGTGCGTTGCCTCCTCGGTGATGTGATGGGTCATCGCCGCCTCGACCTGCGCCGACGGCAGAGCGCCGACCCAACTGGGCAACTGGCTGTGCCAGACGAGGGTGTGGCCCCGCACGGTCTGGTCGTGCTGCGCCGCGAAAGCCGTGATCACGTCGCCCTTGGTGAAGTTGAACTGGCCCTGGACCGGCTCGGTGGTGTCCCACTTCATCGAGTTGCCGGGCGTGATCTGTCCGAATTCGGAGCCCAGGGTTGCCGCGTACGCGGCGTCGGCGAGTTCGGGGTTGTCCGTGGCGGAGCCGAAGTACTTGCCCTGGGCGGTGGCGAGTTCATGCAGTGTGCCCTGCTGGACCGCGGTGGCCGGCCCACCCGTCAGGGCGAACGCGAGGGTGAGGGCTCCCACCAGGGCGGGTGTCGAGAGCATGCGTGCCAGGCGTCGCCGGGCAAGCGGGACTTCCGCAACGTGCTTGGGGAGGGCCGAAAGCCCTCGGGTACGACCGTGTCCGCAGCGCTTCACCGAGCTCATGGCAAACGCCTTCCTCTGCCGGGCAGCATGGAGCGTGACGGGGGCGCGTCGGCGCCCCGGCACGCCCTTTCTCCGTCCGGTGCTGGGGGAGAAAGGGATGGGGTGGACTGTGCGGGTTCCTGGCTGTGGGAGCGCTCCCAAGGTGGCGTGGTGATGCGCACCTGTCAAGACCTGAATCACAATTGCCTTACGAGCGTGTTAACGCGACCACACGTTGAACGGGCGTCCCTGTGGGACCGGCTGATGGTCGTCGAGGGGGTGTGCCGTGCGACCGGAGCGGCGAGGAGCCGGGCGGTGGGCAGGCGGGTACTCCCCGGGGCGCGGGGCGAACGCGTCGGGTGCGGTGCGCTGCGGTGCGTGGCCGCCGACACGGGACGGGGCGCCCGTGTCGACGAGGGCCGCACCCTGCCGTGTCCGCGCCGGGAGGTGCGCGATGCCCGAGCTCGCGACGGCTGGAGCGGGTTCCTTTCGGCGGTGCGGAAGATGTCGGACTCCGCTCCCCGGACGTCGATGGCCGATGTTCGCCGTTGCGAAACCCGGCTTCTTCGAGACCCGTCGCACGGCGCCGGGCCCGGAAGGGGGCCCTCCCGGCACGCACTCGCGCGGGCCGGCCGGAGGCCCGGGGCGCGTCCGGTACGGGCGCTTCTGGCCGGCGCGCGCCGGGGCCGCACCCGACGCTGCTCCTCGACCGGTATCCCCTGGTTGACGTGGCATTGGCCGATCGGGTGCGGCGCCGACGGACGGTGTTCCCCTACCCGGGACACCGGCGTCCCCTCAGGCCGCCGTGGGGCTCGAACCTCGTGGACGGCCACGGCTGCGCCTGGCGGGGCGCCGCTCGGCCGATGCGACGCCCGGCGACTTCCTCGGGGTTTGCGACAACAAAGCTGAGCCTGGACGCTGTTGCGCGGGAGGATCACCGTCGGTCGGGGCTGGAGGCGGCTCACCGGACCGATCCGACCCCGGCGCGCCCCGTCGTGCACGACGCTCGACCGGGAGTCGCCCCACCCGGCGACGGGGAAGGCACCCCGGCCGCCGGTTCCCGGCCCCGCGAGCGCTCAGGCGGCGGGTTCCTCCACCGCGGCGCTCTTCCCGTCGCCGCGCCGGGAGTTCCTGACCGAGGACAGGGCGAGCAGGAGTGCGGGCAGCACGACGATCGCGGCGGCGACGTTCAGCGCGGGGAAGCCGTAGTGGCCGACGACGACGCCGGAGCACGCGCTGCCCAGGGCTCCGCACAGCAGCATCAAAGTGTCGGAGCCTCCCTGGGCCAGCAGCCGGTGTTCGGCGGTCACGGACTCCGACAGGAGCACGGAGCCGGTGACCATGACGCACGACCAGCCGAGACCCAGCAGGAACAGCCCCAGCGCGGACGCCCAGGACACCGTCGCCGGGGACGTACCGAGCGTCAGGAGCGAGAGGAGGCTGAGCAGCAGCCCGACCACCAGGGTGGTGGGACGTCCGACGCGGTCGGCCAGCCGACCGAAGACCGGAGAGAGCCCCGACATCCCGGTGAGGTGCAGGCTGAAAGCGAGTCCGACCCAGCCCATCGACATTCCCGAGTGGCTGATGTGCAGCATCGTCATCGCCATCAGGGACACCATCACGAGGTGATTGGTGGACAGGGCCACCAGGCTCAGCCTCGCGTCGGGGGACGCGTAGGTGCTGACGGGGGCGATGCGGCGGGCTTTGGGCCGCTCGCCGGGTGGTCGGAGTCCCTGCCGGGAATGCAGGAGCGGATCGGGCCGCAGCCAGATTCCGATCATGGCGACCGCCGTCAGGAATCCGACCAGAGCGAACAGGAAGTTGCCCGAGAGATCGGGCATGTCCAGGGCGTGGTCGACGGCGGCTGCCGCGCCGGACAGGTTCGGGCCGGTGATCGTGCCGATCGTCGAGGCCCAGAGCACGAACGAGACCGCGCGACCCCGGTCCTTGTCCGTAGCCAGGTCGCCGGCGGCGAACCGGGCCTGCAATCCAGCCACCTGGGCCGCTCCGTAGAGAACCATGCCCAGGACGAACAGCCAGAAGTTCGCCGACAGCGCGGCGGCCACGCACACCGTCGCTCCCACCGCGCCCACCAGGTACCCGGACATCAGTGCGCGCCGTCGGCCGTGCTGGTGGGCGACGGCGGCCAGGACCGCCGCGGCGGCGGCGGAACCCAGTGTCGAAGCGGTCAGCTCCAGCCCGACCAGCTCCGGGGAGCCGGCCAGGTCCGCCGCCATCAACGTGGCGACACCGAAGCCGGTCGCGACGCCGACGCCCGCCACGACCTGAGTGAGTGCCAGGGTGCGCACCGTGCGCCGCTGCAGTCGGCCCCGACCCGTACCTTCCGTCCCGTACCCCGCCTCACCGGCAGGGTCGATCCTGTTGTCCTGCGCGCACATGACGGCTCCGGTTTTCGGCGTATCGCCGGGCACGGCTCCCGCAGAAGCCGTGCCCGGGCGTCGGCGTGGGTACGTGGCGGTGTGGTGTCGGCGGTGTCGGCGGTGTCGGCGTCGGACCCCGCCGGCAGCGGACGCTCCACTCGCGTGGGCGCGGCGGCGGCCTGCGGTGTGGTCGCCGGTCCCGCCGACGTCCTCACACGGTTGTCGAGCCGGGTTCCGGGCGACATCGATGCCAATCCGTCCCGAAGGCTCTCTCGCCCAGAATGTCCGATCAACACGCGGGTCAAAGCCTTCTGATCCTGCAACGAATCGCGCTCCTGTATCCGTCACGGGTTCCACGAACAGCGGGGCGACAAGGAACGCGGTGCAAGGAATCGCCCATGCATTCCATTGATCCAAGAAATTGACGGCAACGAAGACCCATAGGAGTGAAGGCGCTGGAAGTGCCCCGAACTCCCTTGCGCTGAAGGTCAATTGGTCGGATCCGAAAAACGTAGCACGCCCCACTCGGGCTGGGCCACCCCGCGCACCTCAGGTGAGACGGCGGGAGCGAATGCGCGGCCACTTTCGGCCTCCGCGAATCGCGGAACGGGCGACGGTGGCTACGGATGCCCGGGTAAAGGCCGCCCCGTAGGGCGTTCCCTGTAAAGGCGCAGACGATGCCCTCGAACCCCACGCCCTCGAACCCCACGCCCTCGAACCCCACGCCCTCGAACTCCACGCCCACCGAACACCATGCCCATCGAACGCGGTGTCCCTGAACGCGGTGACCCGAACCCGACGGGGTCGGGAGCCGGTCGTCGGGCTCGGATTCCGCGCCACGACGGCCCGATGCCCTCGCTCACCCCGGAGCCACCGGCGGGCTGGAGCGACCGGAGCCGTCGCGTTGGGGATCATGGTCATGTGAGCGACATCCGAAGGGTTGGGGCACCATGACAGAGAAGATCCACCGCGCGAGCGGCGAAGAGCCCGCTCGCGGCGCAAGCCCGGTCCGCGCTCCGGTCGTCCGCAGCGACGAGCCCGGCTCGTTCGCCCGGGGTGTACTGGCCGAGCGCCACCCCGCCCTCATCCGGCAGGTACGGGACGCCTTCCCGTACGGCCGCAGGCAGCACGAGGCCCTCGACGCGCTGCTGGCCGAGATCACCGACGATGTCGTCGGGCCACTCCCTGCCACGGACCACGACGATGACCATGGCCCTGACCAGGAGCGCTGGGCCGCCTGGGGGCGGGAGTACTTCGGGGGCTCCTGGTACGGCGCCCCCTTTCTGTGGGCGGAGAACTACTTCTACCGCAGGCTCCTCGGCGCCGTCGGGTACTTCGGTACGGGCCCGTGGCGCGGAGTCGACCCCTTCGCACCGTTCAAGCGGGCCGAACTGCGGGGCGAGGCTGTGGCGGAAGAGTTGCGGGCCCTGGACACGCTCGCGGGCGCCCCGGCCGATCAGCGGGGCGCGGCACTCCTGCATGCCTCGCTCTGGGGAAACCGCGCGGACCTCGGCTTCCGGGCCTCGGCGGGCGCCCCGGCGGAGAGCGGCGTCGTCGCCCCGGCGCTGGTGGCCGACGACAGCGCCACGCTGTGGCAGCTCCTGCCGGTCGGGGGCAAGGCCACCGTGGCCGTGGTGGCCGACAACGCCGGACGTGAACTGATTCCCGATCTCGTCCTCGTCGACCACCTCCTCGAACACGGATGTGCCGAGCGGGTCGTGCTGCACGTCAAGCCGTCCCCGTACTTCGTCTCCGACGCGATGACCGCCGACGTGGTCGACTGCCTGCGCCGTCTCGTGGAGGCACCCGGCGAAGCCGGCAGGACCGGCGGACGGCTCTGGAAGGCCATGGCCGCGGGCCGCTTGGAGGTCCGTACCCACCCGTTCTTCTGTACCCCGTTCGCGTACGAGGGGATGCCGGAGGACCTGCGGCAGGAGTTCGCGGGTGCCGCGCTCACCATCCTGAAGGGGGACCTCAACTACCGGCGCCTGGTGGGGGACCGGCAGTGGGACGCGACCGTGCCCTTCGCCGCACTCACCGCGTACTTTCCCGGGGCCGTGGCGGCGCTCCGGACCCTGAAGTCCGATGTCGTCGTCGGCCTGGAGCCAGAATCGCTGGACACCCTCGAACGGTCCGGGGCCGCTTGGCGTACGAGCGGCACCCATGCGCTGATCCAAGTGCGGCCGTAGCCCGGGACGGTCTTCCGGGCGCCCCCGGCCCGCCGGCCCGGGGGCGGCACGCGGCGCCCTCTCCCGGGCACGCCCCGCTGGACCGTCGACAGCCCTTCGGCTGTCAGTCCCGATCCCGGGTGAGAACCGGAACAGCCGGTCAGCCGCAACAGCCGGTCAACCGGAACAGCCGGTCATCCGCAACAGCCGGTCATCCGCAACAGCCGGCCAACCGGAACCGCCGGTCATCCGGAACCGCCGGTCAGCCGCAACAGCCCGGTCATCGCGACCGGCAGGTGAACGGGACGAGTCCTGTGAGGTGTTGCTCCCAAAGATTGTCCAAATCCAGCCCCGGATTCACACAAGTGATCTTGCCGGCTCCACATGGTCGGCTTCACATTGCTGTCACAGCCTGCGCGATCACGTCGACGCGCCTCGCATCGGCTGCCGGGTCCGCTCCGGAGCGGTCTGTCGGGGAAGGCCGGGTGGGCGGAGTGCATTCGCTGTCACGGTGGCGTGTGGGAGGGCAACCACAACACCTCCACCACGGACGCCTCCCTGCCTTCTCTCGGCCCCGGCTGGGCGGACTGGTACGACACCGACATGGAGTTCGGCGAGTGGTTCCCCCGCATGCTCGCGGGGGAGATCGAGACCGACTGGATGCCCGAGTGGCCTGCCCGGCCGTACGCATGGGAACTCACGGAGTAGGGGGAGCCCGCAGATGACTTGTTCCCCCTGCCGACGGCTCTGTGCCTCCATGGAAGGGGACCGGCGGGGGCGTGGGCGGATCTGTTGGTCTCCCGGCCGACCGGCCGAAGATTCCCGTCGGAGGGATGTGCTGGTGTCCAAATGTGCAGGAAGCAGGAAGGGTGAACCTCGGTGACGCGGTCGAGCAGCGACATGGTGAAGTACCTGGCGGGCCTGGTTCGCCCGCCGGTCGAGGGTGGTAACGAAGTGGACTGGGCATCTGTCGAAGCGGCGCACCCGCATGGGTTTCCCAGCGACTATCGCCTGTTCATGGAGGTTTACGGGCAGGGTTGCTTCGACGACTTCCTGGGTGTCGAGCCGCCGGTGCAGGAGGTCTATCCACTGGACGTGGGTGCGACGATCCTGGGACGAACCGCCGATGCGTTCGAGACGGCGGAAGCGTCGGAGTACGACGAGCCCGAGCTGTTGGTCGCCTGGGGGCTGACCACCGAATCCGATCTGCTCTGCTGGCGTACCGATTCGGTCGATCCCGAGAAATGGACCGTCGTCCTCTCGCGGCGGCAGTACCACTCCTGGGAGCATTTCGACTGCGGGATGGTGGAGTTCCTCTGCCGCTACGCCGAGCGTGATCTTTCCGAAATCTGGACGTTCAGAGGTCTCGGGTACGCCGGGTGTCGCTTCGTTCATGACCGCGACCTCAAGGAAGCCATTCTGTGCGGAAAAGATCCATGGGAACGCGAGCCGTTGCCGGGAATATGACGGTCATTGTTCTCGGTACGGCACACGGCGTGCGGCACACGGCGCGCGGCACACGGCCGGGGTGTGACAGCGGACGTGCGGGCGCACGCGCGACCGGGCCGAGGCCCGACCCGTGGCACGGGCCCGGGGTGGCGTGTTCAGCTCGCGAGCGGAAAGAACGAACCGGTGAGACTCCCGTCCGCGTCGGCGGCCCTGGCAGCCCCTGGGCGCCGCGGTACTGGCTCGGCCCTCGCTCGGTCGCGCTGCTCCACGATCGTCGCCACGTGCAGCGCGGCACCGCACCCTCGGAGCACCGAGGGTGC